>NZ_JAPZSR010000382.1:0-4321 GCF_027531875.1 Microcystis sp. LE19-84.1B
TTGAAAATTTTTGCCTCAAACCCTATCGGCGTAAGAACTTCAGGATTTTGTGTCCAGTAGTTCATTAGTATTTCATTGCTTTAACTCAGGCTCTGTAAGACTTTTAGCCATAGCTAGTATGTTTATACGGGGGAAGTCCAGCTATACCAAGTAACGAAGAACCATATTTCTGAAACAGTTGAGTTTATTAGTAAAGCCAGACCCGTTGACATCAACGAGGCATAACATCGTTGAGAGAGAGTTGAAGATCGGGAAAAATAGGAGAGGAAATCAGTTCTCCCAAACGGTATTGCTGTTGCCGATAAACTTCATCAAGTAGTTGGCAGACGGTAAAAGTGGGTTGTTTGGGTTTGCCGATAAAGGCAATTCCTCCTAATCCGCGATAATCGACGATCCAATATTCAGGAATTCCCAAAAGCGCGTATTCTTCCACCTTACGAGCGTAATCGGTCTCCCAATTGCTACTGACCACCTCGACAACTAATTGAATCGATCGGGGTAGGGTAATTACAGGTTCTTTGTCCCAGATGGGTTCTAGGGGGAGAACGGTCTCATCGAGAACGACAACATCGGGACGACGAGCCGTGGCCGCGTCGGTAAAAGGGCGGATCAGACAGGTTCGGGGAATGAACCAAGGTTTTCGCGCTTTAATTAAAGCCATACCGATGTGGGTCGCTATTTTACCGCTAACCGTTTCATGCGGTCCAGTCGGTTCCATATCGATTAATTCTCCATCGGCTAATTCGTAGCGAAATTCATTGCCATATTTTTGTAAAAAATCCTCGAATACCAGAGGTTTTTGGGATAGGTAAGTCATCTGCACTCCCGATGGCAAAGCCCCTCAAGATAACGATTTGTAATTAGTTGAATTATATCCCAATTTTCAAGTCAATTTTAGCATCGGCGGGCATCCCGGGTTTAGCGTAGGTTTCCGACTGATCGATCGCTAATCTGACACCAAACACTTGCCGGACGCGATCTTTTTGGAAGTAAATATTTTCGGGAGTAAAGGCAGCTTTTAGATCGATCGCACTAACTTTAGCAGCTAAGGGGCGATCGGGATCGGAGTCGAGAAATACCTGCGCTGGTTTGCCCACATAAATTTTGCCGATGTCCCCTTCTGGTATATAGGCGCGCAGATAGATCGATTGGGGATCGATGACGGTGAGCAGGGTTTTCCCACTGGTAACTACGGCCCCCGGTTGCAAGGGACGATCCTGAACGATGCCATTAATCGGGCTTTTTACCTGCATGGAGTCGAGACGTTTTTGTAATTGTTGTTGATTAGCGATCGCCGCTTGTAAATTTGCCCGGGCTATGGCTAATCGGGCCTTAGCTTGTTCTTTTTGTTGTTGGTAAGCGCTTAACTGATTACTGCGAATGACGGAATTAAGGGCTGTGGAACGGGTTTGGGCTAAATTTCCCTGGGCTGCTCGCAGTTGCTGCCTGGCAGTGTTAACGGCGGCTTGTCGTGCCACGAGAGTCGCTTTAGCGGTGTCTAAGTCTGCTTTGGCCGCGTCGGCATCGGTACGGGTGCGATCGAATTGTTGCTGGCTAACTACTCCTTGCCTAAATAGTTGATCGTAACGTTCTCGATCGGCTAAAGCCAGTTTTAATTGGGCTTCTGCCCTGATTATTGCCGCTTCTGCCTGTTTTACCTCCGCTTTAGCCTGTTCTACTGCCGCTTGACCGGCAGCAACGTTGGCGCTCGCTTGGCTAACTCGTCCGGAGGAGTCTTCTTTTGCTTGCACTAAGTTCGCTGCCGCTTCTTGAATGCGACTTTCGGCCACGCTAATATCTAACAATGCTTGTGCTTCCTCTTGTCGGGCGGCGTTAACGGACGCGATCGCTGCTTGCAGTTGTTGATTAACTTCCTCATCGACGATTACTGCGATCACTTGTCCTGCTTTGACTCGATCGCCCTCCCGGACTAAAATTTGATCTACTCGTCCGCCAGTTTTTGCCCCGATATCAGTTTCGTCTGCTTCAATCCTGCCACTGACATTGAGTACCGTAGCTGGGGGGACCGGGGCAAAATGTCGCCAACCGAGATAACCGGCGGCAATCACAACAGCTAGGGGCAACAGCAACCGCGGGTTGAATTGCCGTTTTTCCGGGGCTACTGGCAAGTTAGGAACGGGGTGCGATCGAGCCATTACCTTTATCTCTCAAATTTGGCCAAGGTTGATACTTCGATTTTAAACGATAACTAGGGGCGCAATTTTTGAGAACTTATAAGTAGTCGTGGACAATTAATTTCCTAGTTGAGACAGGAGACCTTTCAGTTATCAGTAAACAGTGATCAGTGAATTGAAAACTCACATCTGATAACTGGTAACTGATCAATGAAACTGATTCAAGGCTTACGGCTAACAGCTTAGAACTGTAATCAATTTTGCTTAGGTAGTAAAATTAACTAGCAAAATACCAATTTTTCATAGTATTTGAGATGCGCTTATCCCGTTCTAATCTGTAATGATGGGATCAATTAGTTTTTCTTGGCATCGGCTTAAACCTCGTCTATTTTCCCTAGAAAATCTTGCCGATAAAATTACTAACTAACTACTTTTCTAATCAAGGTTTAAGGTTAAGGGTGATTAAAGTAAGCTTAACTAAATCTTAACCAAAAAAAACTAAAATATTTCTAGATTTAAAAGTAATATTTGTGCCTTAAACTATATTTTGAAGAAAGTTCAACTTTCTTCAATTGTGCAGAATTCTTCAACCAGAAAACTTATGATATTCTCAACTGCTACCCTAACTCGTGTGTGTGCTGTCTCCTTCGCCACGGCAGCGGCCCTAGCAGGGACGATGGGAGAAGCTTTCGCCCAAACCCTGAACGGTGCAGGAGCCTCCTTTCCCGCGCCCCTATACCAGCGTTATTTTGCCGACTATAAAAACGCCACTGGTGTCACCGTTAACTATAATTCCGTCGGTAGCGGCGCTGGTATTCGGCAATTTATCGCCGGAACCGTCGATTTTGGGGCTTCTGATGTGGCTCCTTCCTCCTCGGAAAAAAGCCAGATGAAAAACGGTTTACTGCTAGTTCCCACCGCCGGAGGAGCCGTCGCCGTGGTTTATAATCTGCCCGGGGTAAATAACCTGCAAATTTCCAGGGCTAACCTGGGTAAAATCTTCAGTGGCGAGATCACCAACTGGAAACAAGTGGATGCGAAACTGCCCGACCGACCGATTAAAGTAGTGGTTAGGGCTGATGGTAGCGGTACTACCGAGATTTTTACCTCTCACCTGAGCGCTATTAGTCCTTCTTTCAAAAGTAAAGTGGGAACCAGCAAAGAACCTAACTGGGGTTTTACGGTTCTCAAGGGACCGAAAAATGATGGTGTGGCAGCCCTGGTTAAACAAACAGAAGGTTCGATCGGTTACGTTCAAGATACCTTTGCCCGCAAAAATGAAGGGGCAACCATGAGAACCGCTAAAGTTCAAAATAAAGCCGGTCAATTTGTCGAACCGAGTCTCGCTCAAGCTAACAAGGCGATGGAAGGGGTGAAATTTAACGCTGATTTTACCGCTAATGTAGATGATCCGAGCAATGGCTATCCGATCGTCGGGATTACTTGGTTATTAGTACCGAAAGACTACGCTGATAACAAAAAAGCGGCAGAAATTAAAAGACTGTTGACTTGGATTCTCACCACCGGTCAAGGTATTAACAATCAATTGGAATTTACCCGGATTCCTCAATCGGTGACTGAAAAAGTTTTAGCCGAAGTTAACAAAATTAAATAAATACTTTTGTATTAGTTTGGGCTTGATTGTCACCGCTTTCCAGTAAGATGGAAAAAAGTTACTGGTTAAGTCCATAACTAATAACTGCAAGTATTTCTTTTCTCTGGGCTGAACAATGTTCAGCCCCTACAGTTGTATTTTAAACAACTGATAAGTAGTCAGTAGTTGTTAAAAATTGTCAGATTGCCCCCTTATCAAGGGGCTATCCATTAGTCACATCTTTCTTAACATAAAATTTGACAAAAAGAGAAAAGTGTGCAATATGGCTCAAGGGGGTTCTGTGGGGTGACTAAGCTAAAACGCACTTAAACCACCTAAAATAGAAATAGTAACTTGAGAAAAATTCGGCTCTTCGTTACTCTTTATGCTAAATCAACAGACAAGATGCCAAGATAACATACTTCTAACCCAAAAATTCCGAAAGTTTCTCAAGCCATAGCCTCTCCGTTTTATTAGTTTAAGTTTATTGTTGATTCCCTCGACCACCCCATTCGTTGTCCTTCGCTCGAAATAACTAATTATTTCTCCAAACCAGTTTCGGATTGTTTGACAACTCTTGGTAAAAACACTG
>NZ_JAPZSR010000091.1:0-28609 GCF_027531875.1 Microcystis sp. LE19-84.1B
ATTTTTCGTGGACAGATTTCTTAAAACCTGTCTATCTCCAGTGTTGGATGATAATTATCTGTCAAAAAATAATGCTTCTACACAAGTTCTCTATTTAAATAAGAGAATTTTATCTGATTTTTTTCAAAATGAGAATTGCTGGTGTCTTGGTCGTCAAAAGTAATCATCGCTTTCTTGTCCTTTGTATCTGGATAAATTACACTCGCTCCGTTTATTTCGTCTATCTGTGACGATGGGGAGTATCGAGCAAAAGTCCCGTGTGTAAAAAAATACAGGTAGAAACAGACGAATAATTTCTGATTCCACCAAATATAGAGTGGTATTCATCGAATACCGACTTTTTTTCTACAACCTGCGGTGATAGGGTCTGAAAAATTTCTAATGCGAAAAGCACTTAAAATAATAGACCCGAAAACAATGCTATAGGACTTTCTTTAACATCTAGATAAGACAAGATTAAAAAATCATCTTTTGCTCGATTAATTTTGTATTCTATCGTTTTTCACAAATGTGGATTGCCTATAGATTCTTGCCACTAAAGGAGTTTATCAGCAAATATACCTTAAGTGCCGAGAAACCCTATGACTTGTACTATTCTCTGTTACTCCCAGTTTTTTTATTAATAAAAGATTCTCAAAACATTTAATATCAGTGGTTAGATATGTGTAATTAGGGTTTGCTGAAAAAGTTTTTCGTGGGGGTAGGAGTCAGTAGCCGGTCGTTTCAGGCTTTGTTGCCCTCTTTTTTTGTACCAGTTTATATACTGTAAGAAGGATAATGCAAGGTTTTTGAAGATCTCAATCCTATATTCTTGCACTAACATCGGATTTTAACAGGTCAAAAGCCTTATTTTAATTTTGCTTAGGTACTTAACTAGGGTTTGCTGACGTTTGATAACTGATCACTGATTACTAATTTAAGGTCTTTGCAGGAAGATTAATTCTTCAACGGGGAGGAAATCATAGTATTGACCTTGATTGGCTAAAACTGCGATTAAATGGAGACGAGCATCGGGTTCAATATGTAATCCTTCCCAGGGGACAGCAATTTCCAAACATTGATTAAAAGAAGCTTTGGCACTACTAGGAATTCGTTGCCAAGTAAAATATTCTTGAGCGACTTCTAACCAAGTAAATTCCGTAATTAAATTAACTCCTAGATGATGATGATAACCGTAATCGAGGGGCGATCGAGGGGGAATATCTGCTAGGGGAATTGGACTTTGCAGACGATGCACTTCATCATAATACCAATATAAATGCACTTCTGCGGGGATATCTTTGCCTAATTCTGCCCCCGGTTTCCAATCGAAACGCAGATAAAAATTGAGGTGATCCCAACCGAAAAAGAGCCTTTGTACTAAGGAAGTCCGGTGCATTGTACCACTGGCGCCACCAATTTCGATCCGTCCAGCTTTATCCCAATCCTGTTCGTCACCAAAACCGTCGATAATGGGGTGAATGAAAGCCAGTGGACGATTAGTTTGTTTATCCCCGTGTTCTTCCACCGGTTCGAGCAAATAGGAGGGAATTGGCTCATTTAAAGCTTGATAAAGAGCGATCAGGTGTTCACGGAAAAGTTGGTCAAAAATTGCGTCATGATTGGAGGAATGGCCATAACCAAACCACCAAAACCAATCGGAACCTTCCGCTGCATACAATGCTTCCCACGCGTCGGGGTTATTATCTTCCGTCGCTTCCGGGTGATTGGCGAGGGTTTGACGGGCTAAAATTAGATATTCCCAAGCTTTATTTTTAGCGGGATCGCCGATCCAAGTGGTAAAATTGGCATCGATCCAAGAGCCGCTATGAAGTTGATTGACAGGGATTTTAGCATTAGCCGGAAAGCGATCGAGATATTCCGAGACGGTGACTAATTCGATCGCTTGGTGGTCGCTTAAAAGTTGATAAAGGTTCTCTAGGAAGGGTAAACCGTCTTGATGATAGTTTTCCCAACAGTTTTCGCCATCTAGCGCAATGGTAACTAACCAGGGTTTTTCTAGCGTCGTGGTTTCTGCGTTGGTTTTCAGTTGTTCGGCGATCGCTTCTAGGTGTTTAACTAAGTCTGTAGCGGCCTCTTGCGCTTTCATGCCACTATAGCTAAATCCGATCAGATCCGAGAGACGATGATCGCGGAAAACCATGGATAAATTGCCGTTGCTAGTTTCCAGAAGGTAGGGACGATAAAGCAATTCCGGTTCACTAATATTGCCTTTTTCGTCGCGATGAAAGTAATGTCCCAGGGACCAACCTAACACTCCCTCATCGGAACATAACCACTGAAAACCCTGTTTAGCGACAGCGGGGAGAATTGCGGGACTAACGGATTGTTCCGAGGGCCAAAGTCCTCGAGGTTGTTTATCAAAGCGATCGATATAGATTTGCCAAGCTTTCCGGAGATGACGGGAAATATCTTCAGGATAGTGGAAATATTGGCGAGGAAGGGTCATATTTGGCACCGCTACCCGGCCGGCTTCCGAGTTGGCCAGCAGGGGTAAAATCGGATGGGTGTAGGGACTGGTAATGATTTCTAGTTGTCCAGTTTCCTGCATTAACCGATGTTGCGGCAAGATACGACGCAGAATTTGACGCTGTTTGGAGATAATTCGCTGGCGATCGCTTAAAGTGAAGTTTTTTCCCTGTTCTAACCAAGTAGCGATTTCTGGGTCACTGTGAAAGATAGGATCGATCCACGCGAGGTTATGCCAAGCCAAGAGATCGCTATAATCTTGCAGATTCCAATGGCTAATACACCAACTATGACCGTTTTCTTGACGCTGTGCGTATAATTGGGCGTAACGGGGGTGCGGATCGATCAGGGTACGATGGTTAGCATCGAAAAAGTGTTCAAGGATAAAGTGTTTTTGTGCCAGGGTTAATTGCGCTTCTGGGGTGACGGTGAGAGCAAGATAGGGGTCTATAGCTAGTCCATTGACGTAATCCTCTAATTGCAGGATTAAAGAGGGGACAAGGTTGACGGTTTGGTGTAATTTCGGGTAACGTTCTAGAATCAGGATTAAATCGAGATAATCTTTCACCCCATGCAGTCGCACCCAGGGTAAGCGATATTGTCCCGAAGCATCGGTGCGAGTTTGACAGGATTTGTAGAGGGGTTGGTGTTGATGCCAAATAAAAGCGACGTAGAGAGGATAGGTCATGATAATACCGAGAAAAAGTGCATACAACAGGCTGTTTAGCCGTTATTTAGATAATAATGGACAAAAAGCCTGTTATAGATTCTTAAAAGTTGATTTCGGTCACTACCATAATCCTATCAACGGGTTTTGAGGGGGTATCTTCTCTTTGTATTTGTTAAAGGATCGGATTCTCCGGCGGTGAGTATTGGGAGTTCAGCAGTAGAATCCCTAATATTATTCGGCCTTACTGTTTACTGTTCACTGTTTACTAGACCTCCTGCAAAAGTCAGTTATCAAGCCGCTATCGGGTTAAAATATCTGAAAATTAAGATAAATTTGGCATAATCTTAGGTTTTATGGTTTTGATAGCTGTCTGTTGTCTTTTTTATCCTCCTGTCTCGAATTATCCTTGCCTAACGGAAGATTTTTGATTTTTGCAGGAGATATACTGATGACTGATTACTGTTCACTGATTACTGATTACTGATTACTGTTCACTGAAAAACCCCCCATCACCCGATCAACAACATTTTTTAGGATGATAAGTAGTCGGACATAAGTAGGGAGGCACAATTATTTGTAGGATGGGTTAGCGGTAGCGTAACATAATCGGGCGTTGGGTTTCATGCTTCAACCCAACCTACGTTACGTTCATCTTATATTTAATTCCACCCACCTACTTAAATTCTGTTGTCTATCTTAAGAAATGTAAATTGCCGCAATTCTTACTGACGACCGACGACCGGCTACTGACGACCGGCTACTGACTCCTGACTCCACAGTTAACTTTACCTTTGTCCAACTATTTAGGATAAGCTGGAATTATCGAAACCGTAGAAATAATAGATAAAATGAGTAATCTCCTCTGGCCGCGTTTTCTCAAGAAAGCTTACCGTCAAGAACCAATAACTAGCTTTATCTTTACCGCAGCGGCAGTAGATGTCATCATCGGGGTTCTAGGACAAAGATGGACACTGCTATCTTTAGGGGCAACGATTATGGCGATTGCTATATTCGCCCGGTGGCAACAGAGCCAAAAAAGCAGGGTAATCAACAAAGAAGAAGCGGCAAGATACTATTTACCGCCCCAATCGGGTCAAGTAGCTTTACCAAACCTGAAAAACGAAAAAAATCGACCTTCTTAGCTCAAAAATTTCACCTTGCTTGGCAATCAATCCCCTCAAAGGCTAGAATCTATAGCACCGTTCATTTGTTAATATTCAACTAAATTTATGAAATTCCGATTTACGGGTGGGGAGAAACTTGTCGGAGCAATTGTGGTCACTGTCCTAACCACGCTGACAATCGGGCAACATCAACTTAGTCAGGCCCAAAGTCCTATTGCCCCCCCTAAACCCGCCGCTGAAAGTGGCGAAAAAAACCCAGAAACTATCCTAGTAGAAGGTTTAGGCAGACTTACCCTCGCTAAAACCTTAGAAGGGCAACAATCCACCCCTAATGCTGTGATTTTCAGCCCCGATAACCAATTTGTTCTCGCTGGTGGTAGTGATACGGATCCTCTCCTGAGAATTTGGTCAGTAAAAACAGGGCAAAAAGTTTCCCAAACTCGGGCCCAAAGAACCAGCGTCAAAGCTTTAGCTATTACTCCTAACGAAAAATTATTAGTTAGTAGCGGTTCAGATGGTTCGATTAATTTTTGGAATCTGGTGGAAGGCAAGTATTTAGGAATTGCCCTCGAACACGGTAATACTGTCCTCGCCCTCACCGTTACTCCCGATGGTAAAACGTTAATTAGTGGTGGTTTGGAAGGAATTCGCCTCTGGACAGTGCAACCCCCCCGCCGTCCCCTCTATCGTTTAAATTGGGTGGGTAATTTTGTTTATTCCCTAGGGATGAAATCCGATGGTGTCACCCTGGCCAGCGGTCATGAAGACGGTGAGGTACATTTTTGGGACATCCGCGAGGGCAAATTTTTATCGAAATTTGCCGCCCATCCCCAAGCGGTGAGCCAGCTTTTATACACTCCCGACGGTAAAAATTTAATTACGGGTAGTTTAGACCGCACGATTAAAATCTGGGATACGAGCAATAATCAGTTATTATTTACCCTCATCGGTCATACGGCCCGAATTCGTTCCTTGGCACTCCATCCTAACGGACAAATTCTCGCTAGTGCCAGTAATGACGGTGTGCGTTTATGGGATGTGACGACGGGTAAACAATTGGCCTGGTTTGATAATAATTCCGACTGGGTGGAATCCCTCGCTTTTAGTCCCGATGGGCAGTATTTGGCTAGTGGTAATTATGATTTTAAAATTCGCCTCTGGCAATTCGTCCGTTAGGCAAAAATGCCCGCATTTAGCCTTTAACTACTTCTAGAAAAGCCGATTTCGCCGCTGCCTGTTCCGCCGCTTTTTTGCTTCTGCCTGTTCCCACTCCTAATTTCTGCTCATTTAACCACACTTCCGCACAAAAACGGTCTTGATCTAAACCATTGATTTCTTTTACTAAATATTGCGGCAGTTTTTTGTATTTTGCTTGTGTCCACTCCTGCAAGGCATCCTTATAATTCTGTCGGGCCGGATCTCGACGAATTTCGGCCGCTTTTTCCCTTAGTGGTTCATCTAACCAAGAACGCACTAAAATCATCGTCTGTGTACTAAGATATAAGGCTCCTAAAACTGCCTCAAAAGCGTCTGCTAGTCGAGAAATTCGCCCCGCCCGATCAATACTCGTACTACTTGATACCAACAAATAACGCTCGAAACCGTAGCGATCCGCAAATTCCGCCAGAGTGCGATCGCTAACCATCATCGATCGCAGGGCGGCAAATTCTCCCACGAGCGCCTCTGGATAGGTTTCTAACAATACCTCCGCCGCCACGAGTCTTACCACAGAATCGCCTACAAATTCCAATTGTTCATAATTCTTATCACGGGAAACACTGGGATGAGTTAGAGCTAAATCCAATAAATCCCACCTGACGGGGACATCAGCTGATAAACCCAGCTTTTCCACTAGGGTTTTTAATTGTTTTTGGCGACGGGGATCACTTAAGGACATGGGAGCGGGAATTATAAATTATGAATTATAAATTATGAATTATGAAGTGGGGAGATTTTTTTCAATGATCAGTAAAAAGTAAAAAGTAAAAAGTAAAAAGTAAACAGTAAACAGTGAAATGGTAACAAAGGCCGAATCTAAAACCTAATTTGTTAAGCTAAAAGCTTTGATGTACTTAGTTTCCACCCTTCTTTTTAGGTAGGAGATTTGCCAGATTCTTTTTTGGAGCCTTTGCCTTTTGCGTTCAGAAGCTGATAACTGATAACTGAATACTGATTACTGATAAAGGAGAGAGTCAGACATAAGCCGAATTCTGTATTTCCCAACAGCAGTAAAATTGCTTTTACCTTTGTTGGAATAGAGGTTATCTATCTGGGATAATTGTTACCAATTACCTCAAGCGGTTCCTAAAAACGGGACAGGAAAAAGACCAACCTTTGTCCCTCCACCTTGCTCCCCACCGGGGTTTACCGAGCCAGTACCTCTCGATACTGCTGGTGCGCTCTTACCGCACCTTTGCACCCTTACCCCCAATCAGTTATCAGTGATCAGTTATCAGTGGAAAGTTATTAGTTATCAGTAAATTTACTTTCGTTACTGTTTACTGGACGGCTACGCCGTGCCTTTGGCAACACTGAAAAAGGGGGCGGTATTTTTCTGTGGCACTATCCTCACGCTCACGCGCACTGGACGTTATCCAGCAAGTGTGGTCTTTCGGGAGTTCGGACTTTCCTCGGAATCATTGATCAAATGACCCCGCAACCTCTAGACCAACTCTCTCCTATTCTCTAGTTTGACATACCAGAGACTCGATCGCTCATATATCCCAGTCAATAATCAGTGATCAGTAAACAGTGAACAGTGAAAAGACAGCAGGAAACTGCTATTTAATACTGCTCGCTTAATACATACTGCTCACTTAAAACTCAAATCTGATAACTGATAACTGATAACTGATAACTGCTCCATGTCGATCGCTCTCAACGTTAAGATCAAAGGTAATGGCTATCCGATCCTCTGTCTGCACGGTCATCCCGGTTCGGCTGGTAGTATGTCTGTATTTACCGATCATTTTTGCCAACGCTGGCAAACCCTGGCCCCGGATCTGCGCGGCTACGGGAAAAGTCGTTATCGCCCGGATTTTCAGCTAGAAGAACATCTAGAGGATTTAATCGGGCTGCTCGATCGCCAAAAAATCCAGCAATGTTTAATTCTCGGTTGGTCTTTGGGGGGTATAATCGCCCTGGAATTAGTATTGCGGCATCCCGATCGCTTTCCTGGTTTAATTCTAGTTGCCTCGGCTGCGCGGCCTTGGGGTAGTCATCCTCCCATCACCACCACAGACTTAGTTTTGACGGGGATAGCGGCAATTCTCAATCAGATCAAACCGGGATGGCGTTGGAATATTGATACTTTTGCCCGTCGTTCCCTGTTTCAGTACCTTTTTTCACAACATCAAGCGCTATCCTATCAATA
The DNA here is from genome assembly GCF_027531875.1 of Microcystis sp. LE19-84.1B. Classification (NCBI taxonomy): domain Bacteria; kingdom Bacillati; phylum Cyanobacteriota; class Cyanophyceae; order Chroococcales; family Microcystaceae; genus Microcystis; species Microcystis sp. LE19-84.1B. The sequence continues at coordinate 7,637 of NZ_JAPZSR010000091.1, forward strand.
TCTCGCTCAAGATGCTGTTCCCGCCTACTTAGGCACTTCTCCATCTGCCGATCGCGCTTTAAATCGGGCTTTAAAAAAAGGTTACAATTGTTTAAAATCTCTTGACAAAATCACAATTCCCTGCTTAGTTCTAGCGGGAGCAAATGATCGCCATATTACCAGTGCCTCGAGCCAAGAAACGGCCGAAAACCTGAAACTGTCTCAGTGGAAATGTTACCCAGATACGGCCCATCTGTTCCCCTGGGAAATCCCCGACTTAGTTTTAGGGGACATTGATGCTTGGTTAGCGGCGCATTTTAGCGATAAACTGGCAGAGTGAAGTGAAAACTACTGCCGTGGTCGGGGACACTATCCACCCAAATTTGACCATAGTGGGCGCGAATAATCTTGCGACAGACCGATAAACCGATGCCATAACCTTCTTTACCCTCATCCCGTTTGAGACGCACATGACCCTCAAAAATATGCTCTTGTTTTTCTTCGGGAATGCCGGGGCCGGTATCACTGATGCTCACCTGTACTTTTTGAGTAGTACGATGGAGGACAGAAAGGGTAATTGCGCCGCCAGCGGGGGTATATTTGATGCCATTCTCCAAGAGATTAATAATCACCTGTCGGATTAACTCCTCATCAGCATAGACGGGGGGCAGATCTTGGGGGATATCGCTTTGGAGAATTAAAGTCTTTTCCTGAAAAGTATCGGTAAATTGAGACAAAATTTCCTGACAGAGGGATTGCAGATAAAATTTACTCTGTTGGAGAGTGAATTGCGCCGCCATGCTCTTAGAAGCTTGTAGAATATCCGTGATCAAACGGTTCATAATCCGGAACTGTTTGCGGGCCTGTTGGTGCAGTTGTTCTCGTAATTGCAGACTGCGCTCCGTATCTGGTTGATGATAGGCTAATTCGAGGGTTTCCACGGCGATGGAAGCGGCGGTGAGAGGACTGCGTAAATCGTGGGCTAACATAGCCAAAATTTGGTCTTTAAATTTTAATTGTTCTAATAATTCTTCCTTTTCCTGTTTAAGACGAAAAACCTCATCGGCGATGCGGATGAGTTCGCCCGAATGTTCCACCTCTTGAAGTTGTCCATCCTCAGCGTGATGATTTTTGACCTCCTCTTTAATCGCTTTTTGCCAGCGTACCAACCATTTTTTAAACTGTTCCACCAGATTACTGCCCGCGAGGGTATGACGGGGGCCGGGGGCAATTTTGACCAAGGCAGGGGTAGCTACAAGGCGAAAATGTTCGACTAAATGAGGTTGCTGGCGAATTTCGATGATTTGTAGGTCAATCGGGTAATCAGACTTTAAAGACTGGAGATAGGACTGAATTTGACGGGTAATTTCTTGAGAACTGGGACGGTCATCAACAAACAGCAAAAGTTGAATCGAGAGAGGCGTTGTCGTCTCTCTTCCTAAAGCAGTCAGTGGCTCGTTAGATGGGAGCATCGGAAAATTAGTAAACCTAGGGATTGACGAGATCGATCGATGATCGATCGACTTTTATCATATTCTTTATTGTAGAAGCTTAAGATAGTATAAAATCTACTCAACCTAATCTTAAAGTTTTATTCCTTAATTCTAAGAAGAAATCCTATGGCTTTTGGCTATGTTGCCCTAGTTCTCCACGCTCATCTCCCTTTCGTCCGCCATCCCGAAAGCGATTACGTCCTCGAAGAAGAATGGTTATACGAAGCAATCACAGAAACCTACATCCCTCTCCTGCAAGTTTTTGAAGGTCTCAAGCGGGACGGTATCGATTTTAAAATGACCATGAGCATGACTCCGCCGTTGGTGTCGATGCTGCGGGATCCGTTACTGCAAGAGCGCTATGAAGAACACTTAGGTAAGTTAGAAGAATTAATTGCTAAAGAAATCGACCATAATCAACATAATGGCCATATTCGCTACTTAGCCGAATATTACGCTGAATCCTTCCAAAGTATCCGACAAACTTGGGAAAAATACGATCGAGATCTGGTCAAAGCTTTTAAACAATTCCTCGACAGTAATAACCTAGAAATTATCACCTGTGGTGCGACCCATGGTTATATGCCCCTGATGAAAATGTACCCACAAGCGGTGTGGGCGCAAATTGAGGTGGCCTGTCAACACTACGAAGAAAATTTCGGTCGTCGTCCCAAGGGCATTTGGTTGCCGGAATGTGCCTACTATGAAGGGGTAGAAAGAATGTTAGCCGATGCGGGCATTCGTTATTTCCTCGTCGATGGCCACGGTATTCTCTACGGTCGTCCGCGCCCCCGTTACGGCAGTTATGCGCCGATTTTCACAGAAACCGGGGTGGCTGCTTTCGGTCGTGACCACGAATCTTCCCAACAGGTTTGGTCTTCCCAAGTCGGTTATCCGGGGGATATAGTTTATCGGGAATTCTATAAAGATTTGGGCTGGGAAGCGGAATACGAGTATATTAAGCCCTATATCATGCCCAACGGTCAACGCAAGAATATAGGCATTAAATACCACAAAATTACTAGCCGGGACGGTGGTTTATCGGAAAAAGGGCTTTATGACCCCTACTGGGCCAAAGAAAAAGCCGCCGAACACGCGGGCAATTTTATGTATAATCGCGAGCGGCAAGTGGAGAGTTTAGCGGGAATTATGGGCCGTCCTCCCCTGGTTGTTTCTCCCTACGATGCCGAGTTATTCGGTCACTGGTGGTATGAGGGACCCTGGTTTATCGATTTTCTGTTCCGCAAGTCTTGGTATGACCAAAATATCTACCAAATGACCCATTTAGCCGATTATCTCCGGTCTAACCCCCATCAGCAGGTCTGTCGTCCTTCCCAATCCAGTTGGGGTTATAAGGGTTTCCATGAATACTGGCTGAATGAAACTAACGCTTGGATCTATCCTCACCTGCACAAAGGCACGGAACGGATGATTGAATTAAGTCATCATGAAGCGGAGGATGAATTACAGGAACGGGCTTTAAATCAGGCGGCCCGGGAGTTATTATTGGCACAATCTTCTGACTGGGCCTTTATTATGCGAACCGGTACGATGGTTCCCTATGCTGTCCGGCGCACTCGTTCCCACCTGCTGCGGTTAAATAAAATCTATGAAGATGTGAAATCGGAGAAGATTGACGCTGGTTGGTTGGAAAAAGTCGAGGAAATCGATAATATTTTCCCCAATATTGATTACCGCGTCTATCGACCTCTGTAATCTTTGTTAGAGATTAATAAAAATTTTGGTGCGTTACAAGCTGTAGCGCACCTTGTTGCTTTCTGATTCTATCCGTGCCAATTAATTCGGCGTTGCTGATTTTAAGGATGAATTATTCTCTAGGCCATTCTTAAAACTTGGGACTAAGTTAACTTGTAGATACGATGCACAATTAGCATTCAGATATTGATGGCTGCAACGCCGATTTTATTATTTAGTGCAAATGTATTACTGGCTACAGCTGATTGAACGTTCGGTCAAGTGCCGAACAGCGATTATTTTTGGATCATAACCGATAGCGTCAACCTCCGTTCTGCCCGCAAGAACTTGTTAGCCATGGAGTTTTCTTTTGCTGCTTGTTCCTGAACTGATGCAGGAAGATTATTAAGCTGTTTACGAAACGTTTTGGTGACACTTGATTTCATTTTTGTGTCGGAAATACTTCACTGGCTAGAGTAGTTTCACCCATTGCTATTTCCTGACGCACCATCGCAGTCATCTGCTCCCATTGCTCATCTGTTGTGGCAGCAAAACTAGCTTCCCATTTTTGCTCGTCTTTCAACTCATCCAGAAACCGCGATGCGATTGCATCTTGTTGTTCGGGCGGAAGTTGTTGGATTTGAGCGATCGCCTGTTGCAGCAGTTTAGTCATAGGTTTATCGCATTGACACTCCCATCGCGCTTAAGCGAGGGATTCTTGGTTCACTGACTCAAGTTGTCTTGACAGGTATTGCTACCAACCAAAATAGAGCTTAAATCTCCCCAAGCGTTTAGGTCTGACGACCAGCTTCCGATATGCCCTATCGTAGCTTTTTTGAGTATATTTAATGCCGCCATTTTGTCTCTATCTTCCACATATCCGCAGGAACAAACATGAGTTATAACTGATAGAGACTTTTGGATTAACCGACCACAATTAAGGCATTCTTGACTTGTATAGGCGGGATTAATAGCAATAGTTAGCCTGCCGTATTTAATGCCAAAATACTCTATCCATTTTCTCAATTGTGACCAACCAGCATCATTGATACTCTTAGCTAGTTTTCGATTACGCACAAGGTTCTTGACTTTTAAATCGACCTGGGCTATCAAGTCGTTTGACTGAATTAAACGGAGTGCCAATTTTTTAGCAAACTCTTCTCGTTGCCTACTTACTTTTAAGTGTCCCTTAGCGTATTTTTGACTAGCTTTTTTGTAGTTATTAGACTGCTTTTTGGGCTCTTCGTTACTCTTTATGCTAAATCAACAGAATGGTAGAATTTGCCCGAAAAACTCAATGGCAAATACGGCTCATCTACTACCCACCTTACCATAGTAAATATAATCCCATTGAACGGTGTTGGGCTGTCTTAGAGAACTATTGGAATGGGGCAATTTTAGATTCAATTGATGCGGCTCTTAATTGGGCTTCTAACATGACTTGGAAGGGGATAAAACCTAAGCGTGCATTTGGTAGAAGGAACTTATGAAAAAGGGGTGAAGGTTTTGGCTAAAGAACTAGAACAATTGCAACCTTTCAACGCAGCGTTCTGAAACTTTGCCCAAATGGGATGTGACGGTTCTGCCCTCCTAGCTGGCATCTTATTTTTACGCAAGTCCCTTAACTCAACTGATTGAAGTTCGGACTCAACTATCTAACCTGACTTTTAAAAAGCCTGATGATTTTCCCTCACCAGAAATTTACCGTCAACAACTTAACGAAGTTACCGCAAAAGCAAAAGAAATAGAGGATAAAATCGGTCGTCGTAGTGCCGAATTTCGTAGCCTATCCCAACCCATTACCCTGGAAGGTATTCAAAAGCTAATTCCTGCTAATGCTGCTTTAGTTGAAATAGTCCGCTATCAACCTTTTAATCCTAAAGCGCCTGAAAATAAACGTTTTGGCAATCCTCGTTATGCTGTTTATATTCTCTATCCTAATGGTGACATCAAAGCCAAGGATTTAGGGGAAGCCAAACCGATTGACGACAAATTAATTTACTTCCGTGACAATCTTGCAGACGCACAAACTCCTCTCCCTCAACTGCAAAAATCAGAGCGTCAACTTGATGAGGAATTGATGCAGCCTATCCGTCAATTATTAGGCAATACTAAAACAATTCTGCTTTCTCCTGATGCTGCACTTAATTTAATTCCCTTTGAAGCGTTAGTAGATGAAAATAATCAATACTTAGTGGAAAATTATCATATTACCTATCTCACTTCTGGACGGGATTTACTGCGCCTTAAAGATAAATTTGCCAGTCAACAATCGCCGCTCATTGTAGCTGATCCTTTCTATGGTAAAGCAGGGGAAAAAGTCGCTCTCACTCGTTCCATCGACCTGTCTGAGTTTACTTTTCCCGGTCTTCCGGGTACAGAGGAAGAAGCTAAAGCGATTAAAAATATCTTACCTCAAGCCACTGTTTTAACTGGTTCTCAAGCCACAGAAAACGCGGTTAAACAAGCGAAAAAACCGAATATTCTCCACATCGCTACTCATGGTTTTTTTAAACCGGAACGTAATCCGGGCGAACGCAATTCGCCCCTACAAGGTGAACGTAATGTGGTTGAGAATCCTTTATTGCGTTCTGGGTTAGTTTTAGCAGGAGTTACAATCGGTCAAAGTGCAGGAGATGATGGGGTTTTAACTGCTTTAGAAACTACCAATTTAAACTTAGTCGGAATCAAATTAGTTGTCCTTTCTGCTTGCGATACGGGGAAAGGAGATATTAAAATCGGTCAGGGAGTTTATGGATTGCGCCGTGCTTTAGTTATAGCAGGTAGTGAAAGCCAATTAATTAGCCTTTGGAAAGTATCTGATGACGCAACTAAAGATTTAATGGTCGCCTATTATGGACGCTTACAAAAAGGAGAAGGACGCAGTGAAGCTTTACGACAAATTCAACTAGGAATGCTCAAGGGTGAGAAGCAAAAACATCCTTTTTATTGGGCAAGTTTTATTCCTTCTGGTGATGCAACTTCGATGAAATTTGACTGATGAAGGGTGAGGAGTTAAACTTAGTGGTAAGATTATTGGTATCACAAACAATTACTAGGAGAGTCACACAATGGCAACATTTACAGAAAACGACCTCAAAGAATTAAAAGACTTTATTGTAGGACAATTCAAAGAAGTTAATGACAAAATAGACAAGTCATCTGAACAACTTAATGGCAAAATAGACAGATTATCTGAACAACTTAATAGCAAAATAGACAAGCTATCTGAAGAAGTGAATAACTTAAGAGTTGACCTAGCAAATGTTAAAGGAGAATTAACAGGCGTGAATAAACGACTAGATAACTTGGAATTTACTAATCGAACCATCTTTGTTGCTATTGTTGCTGCACTAATGGCAGGATTAGTTAAGTTATTTTTACCAAACCTTCCTACTAATCCTTAACTGTGATTCAAAAAGAAAACGGGTTTTTTGAAAAAACCCGTTTTCTGAAATCGAATTCAAAATAGGAAATAGCGCTGGGCCATGGGTAAAACCGTAGCCGGTTCACAGATTAATAATTCCCCGTCAGCACGCACTTCGTAGGTTTCGGGATTAACTTCCATGCGCGGTAAAGCGTCATTCAGCTTCATACTAGCCTTACTGATATTGCGCGTATTCGACACGGCTACGGCGGTTTTTTTCAGCTTTAACTTCTCAGGAATGCCCGCTTTCATAGCATATTTAGAAACAAATGTCAAGGAAGTTTTGGCGCTCGCACCGCCAAAAGAGGCAAACATGGGACGCATATAAACCGGTTGGGGTGTGGGAATACTGGCATTAGCATCGCCCATTTGCGCCCAGGCGATTAAACCGCCTTTCAGGACAATTTCCGGTTTTACGCCAAAAAATGCCGGTTTCCAGAGAACCAAATCGGCTAATTTGCCCACCTCGATGGAACCGACATAATCGGAGACACCATGGGTAATAGCAGGATTAATCGTATATTTAGCAATATATCGTCTTGCCCGCAGATTATCATTCTCGCCCGTTTCCCCAGTCAGTCTGCCCCGTTGTACCCGCATTTTGTGGGCAGTTTGCCAAGTGCGGATAATTACTTCTCCCACCCGTCCCATAGCTTGAGAATCGGAGGAAATGATGCTAAAAGCCCCTAAATCGTGGAGAATATCCTCGGCGGCAATAGTTTCGCGGCGGATGCGGGATTCGGCAAAGGCCACATCTTCGGGAATACTCCGGTCTAAATGATGACAAACCATCAACATATCGAGGTGTTCCTCTAAGGTATTCGTCGTATAGGGACGAGTGGGATTAGTAGAGGAGGGTAAAACGTTCATTTCCCCGCAAACCTTGATAATATCGGGAGCATGACCACCGCCGGCCCCTTCCGTGTGGTAGGTGTGAATGACGCGATTTTTAAAGGCGGCGATAGTGGCCTCAACAAAACCGGCCTCATTGAGAGTATCGGTATGAATCGCCACCTGCACATCGTACTTATCGGCCACGCTTAAACAGGTATCAATGGCTGCCGGAGTGGTTCCCCAATCTTCATGGAGTTTTAAGCCAATTACCCCCGCTTTTACCTGTTCCGCTAGTCCTTCCGGCTGACTGCTGTTGCCTTTACCCAAAAAACCCAAATTCATCGGGAAAGCTTCGGCGGCCTCTAGCATTCGATAGATGTTCCATTCTCCCGGGGTGCAGGTGGTGGCATTAGTTCCCGTCGCAGGTCCGGTCCCGCCACCAATCATCGTGGTAATCCCCGACGCAATCGCTGTCTCAATTTGTTGGGGACAGATAAAATGAATATGGGCATCAATCCCCCCTGCTGTCAAAATCATCCCTTCCCCGGCTAATGCCTCGGTAGCAGGACCGATAATAATATCGACATTATCTTGAATGTGAGGATTGCCCGCTTTACCGATTTTATAAATTTTGCCGTCTTTAATGCCCACATCGGCTTTAACGATGCCCCACCAGTCGAGAATTAGGGCATTAGTAATCACCAAATCCACCGCCCCATCTTCCCTAGAAATGGGGGATTGGCCCATACCATCGCGAATTACTTTACCGCCGCCGAATTTTACCTCATCGCCGTAGGTGGTGAAATCTTTTTCGACTTCGATAAATAATTCCGTGTCCGCCAGGCGAACTTTATCTCCGACGGTGGGGCCGTAGGTTTCTGCATAGGTGCGGCGATCGATGCGATAATTCATAGGGGTAATTCTCTCAAATCGACATTGATTATAAGCTGTCAAGCATTTAAATTGCTTGTTGAGACGAGGCAAGAGGCAACCCCCCCGACGTCGGGGGGGCAAGGGGGGGTCAGCTAATCTAAGGGTAGGCGGTTAAGATACGTCTTAGCTTACGATCGATTTTCCGGCAATTATCGCTTTTTGGGGATTTTCTTCCATTTTTAATCTGGCTCGTTTTCGAGGATTTCTTTGGCTTTCAGTAAAGCTTGGCGATGTTCTTCGGTGACGGTGGGATATTTTAAACCAAGGGATTCGAGGGTGTGATAAATAACCGCCCCCACAGCTAAACGGGTAAACCATTTGCGATCAGCCGGGATAATATACCAAGGAGCCCACTCGGTACTGGTATGATTGAATACCTCCTCGTAGGCTTTCGTGTAATCATCCCAAAAAGCCCTTTCTTTGACATCATTTTCGGAAAACTTCCAGTTTTTTTCGGGGCGATCAATTCTTTCTAAAAATCGTTTTTTCTGTTCTCCTTTAGAAACATTGAGAAAGAATTTCAGAACAATAATCCCATTATTAACCAGATATTTTTCAAAATTATTAATCTCCTCAAAACGTCGCTGCCAAACTTTCTTAGTTCTGTCTTCCGGGGGGAGTTTTTGCCGTTCCAATAAATCTTGATGGACGCGCACGACTAATAATTCTTCGTAGTAGGAACGATTAAAAATACCGATACGACCCCGCTCCGGTAAAGCTTTATAATATCGCCAGAGATAATCGTGGTCTAGTTCTTCGGCCGAGGGAACTTTAAAGCTAAATACCTGACAGCCTTGGGGATTTAAACCCGACATAACGTGTCTAATCGTACCATCTTTACCCGCCGCATCCATGGCTTGCAGATTAATTAACAGGGCATAGGTATCCTGGGCATAAAGTTTATCTTGAAACTCGGCCATTTTTTCGATCCCCTGTTGCAGCAGCAGCGTGGCATCTTCTTTGGTAATGTAGTCTGGCTTAAACCGGGCATCGTAATCTTTGTGTAGAGAAATTTCTTTACCCGGTGGCACGATTAACGATTGTAAAAATGCTTGGCGATCAATTTTGCTGACCATGCTCTTCTCCTTGATTATTTTGACCCCTAAAATTACATTGTAGCACTTTTGCTCGGAAAATATCTAACCCTTGAACCGGCGAGTCAAGGATGAACTGGCAGAAATGACCTAGAAACAAGTATATTTAAATATTCGATTTTAGCTACTCCTCATCTGACGAGAAAGTAAAGAATAATTTTTAGGCGATCGCAAATTCGGTAAACTGTCGCACTTCGGGAGGTTGAAAAGCTAAAACTATCTCACTACTGGGAATTCCTACGCGCATTAATTCCGTGGCGATACCTGCTTCTGTCCAATCTTCTTCAATATAAATTTTGTCATTTTTTAGACGAAGATAAACGGAAATAGCTTTAATTCGTTTGCCATTTTTCCAGCCAATATTAAACCAAAGATATTGGCTTCTATCATCGTCAAATATCAATATTTCGTCCATGTCTTGTCGGGTACTTGTGAGGAAATTTCTGCATATTCTGTGAGAATTTTCTTGATTATGTTTTGATAATAATTTAGTTTATCTATTGAACGATTTTCTCCTGATTAATATCAACAATTAACCATAAAACTTGATACTTTTGCAAGATTATTTGTATGGCAGCTTGAGCGAAAAACTTTTCATAAATTTCTTGTCCGATTAAAAAAATAAAGAAATTAATACATACAAGATATTTATTACAATTTCAACAATTAATCTCGAAAATTGTCCGAACCACAGGTAAGACATGTACCATCATCAGGATCTATGACATTACCCAGACAATCTTCAGCTGTGCAATCTTCCCGCAATACTTCATAAGATTCATTACATACAAGGCAATAAATAGTGTTGCTAGTTGGTTCATTAGGTATTAGTTGAGCTAATCTTGGAATCTGTTCGTCTTCGTAATCTTCCCTAAAACCACTATAACAACTAGGACAGAAATAACGTCTTGTTTTTTTATTAAAATTAAAATATTTATTATTTTCTGAAGGTGTTAATAAATCAATTACAAGGTTTATTTCTAAAGCCAGCCAATTATATAATTCTCTGGTTTCAGGGCTATATAGAACAGATTCAGGTTCATTTTGAATGAATTGTCCTCGAATTTTTATCCACGAGTTTGGCTCTATCAAATAATGACAAATTTCTAGAATTTCAACAAACAGATTTTTAGTTTTTATATATAATTCAGGATCTACAGTGTGCATAATTATATTTCGCTTGCTTCTCAAATCTTCAAATCTTTGTCGAAAGTTATCTGGTAATCGACCAGTCGATACGGTATTATAAACTTTGACTAAATCCTGTGCATCAATTGTTTTAAATTCACTAAAACGGATATTGCGCTCATGAGATTTACTGGGATAATTACTCGGATCTCCTGAAATTAGTAAATACGGGCTAACTGTAGCAATATGACCTTTTAAGAGAAATTCGGTTCCTTGTTGAATAAGGGAAAGGGCTGTACTCAATGGACGTTGTGCTTGTTTCCAATATTGCTCAGATGACAATTGATCGATTACTTCTTCATTCTCATCGCTATAATACACATTATAAAAATATTCCGCATTCTTAAGTTTTGTAGATAAACTTATCAGCGTATCCCAAGCCAGATTTAAAAAATCAATGCCAGCGGATTTAAAATCATCTCCAGTCGGTACATCTATAATCATAATTTTTCGTACTCACTTTTATCATTTCATTTAAGGCGATTTATTGGTAAATGAGATTGTGTGGCTTTTCATCCCGCTCAAAATGATAGCGAACTTTTTTATTGTGTGGCTTGTACCCGAACTAAACTTGACTATACTTTGTGAGCCTCCGCATAAATCCGTAAAGCGGCGGACATTTTTTGTTCACAATCCTCGCCCTGTGATTGAAACCAAGCTAGGGTTTCGGGATCTACTTGAACAAGAACATTTACTTTCTCTACAGGTTTCCACCACCGCGATTTACTAAAAAACTCCTCGGTTAAGGGCGGAATATCGGATGTGTCGATTTCCTCTTCCGTAAGAGCGTCAACTTTCTCCCAATTCGTCTCGGAGGTATTGTTCATATCGTTTTCGTTCATAGGGTAAAGCTTTACGAAGTGAAATAATACGAATTGTATCTCTACTCGGTTCTGTAAAAACGACAACTACCACTCGGCCATCGAGCGTACCGATTCCTATCAATCGATCTTCGCCATAATTTTCTCGTTCGTCAAGGGAAACTCGAATGGGATGTTCAAATATCCGCTGCGCGTCCGCGAAGTCTAGATCGTGCTTGATGATATTCGCTCGGTTCTTTTGTCGATCCCACTCGAATTTCATATTTTTATTTTATCGAGTTGTCATTCCGTATATCGAAAAAAATCCTATAATTGTCGAAAATTCGATCGTTAGAGGGGTCATCTTGATCGAAATCAAAAGAAATCTTTCGCCTCGATCGAAATGACCCATAACCGGTCAACTAACTCAAAACACCAGAAGGAATCCCTAAAATATCCTCAATCTTAGGTAAATCTTCTAGGGGAATTACCCGGCCTTCATCCTCAAAACCAGCGATTTCATTAAAGTTCAAATAGCGGTATAAATCGCCAGCAAAAGGATTAATTTTCTCGGTGACAATTGCCAGGTATTCCTCAAGGGTGGGAATGCGTCCCAGCAGCGCACAAACTGCCGCTAATTCGGCGGAACCGAGATAGACTCGCGCGTCTTTTCCCATGCGATTATTGAAGTTACGAGTCGAGGTAGAAAATACCGTCGCTCTGTCTTCAACCCGCGCTTGATTACCCATACAAAGGGAACATCCCGGCATCTCGGTACGCGCCCCAGAAGCGGCAAAAATGCCATACATTCCCTCATCGCGCAATTGTTTTTCATCCATGCGGGTGGGGGGACAAATCCACAGTTTAGCCTTAGCAACTCCTGCTCCTTCTAATATCTTAGCGGCGGCGCGATAATGACCGATATTAGTCATACAAGAACCGATGAACACCTCATCAATTGTATCCCCGGCGCATTCCGACATTAACTTGATATTATCGGGGTCATTGGGTGCGGCGACAATTGGTTCTTTAATCTCGTTTAAGTTGACGGTGATAATATCCGCATATTCGGCATCCTTATCCGCCTCCATCAGGACAGGATTAGCTAACCATTGTTCCATTTTTGCTACCCGACGTAGGATAGTTTTGGCATCACTATAACCCCGGGCCGCCATATTCTTTAACAGGGCCACATTAGAGCGTAAATATTCCGCCACTGTCTCGGTACTTAACTTAATCGTACAACCGGCACAGGAACGTTCCGCCGTGGCATCGGTTAACTCAAAAGCCTGTTCTAATTTCAAATCCGGCAGCCCTTCCATCTCCATAATGCGACCGTTAAAAACATTTTTTTTGTTCTGTTTTTCCACGGTTAATTTGCCTTCTTGGATGGCGACGTAGGGAATAGCATTAACAATATCGCGCAGAGTTACACCGGGTTGTAATTCCCCCGTAAAACGCACTAAAACCGATTCCGGCATATCCAAAGGCATTACTCCCAAGGCGGCCGCAAATGCCACTAAACCCGACCCCGCAGGAAAGGAAATTCCCAGGGGAAAACGAGTATGAGAATCGCCTCCAGTCCCCACCGTATCCGGCAATAACATCCGATTTAACCAGGAGTGAATAATGCCATCTCCCGGACGTAAAGCGACCCCACCACGGGTAGAGAAAAAGTCGGGTAATTGGTGATGAGTTTGAATATCAACCGGTTTGGGATAGGCTGCCGTATGACAGAAACTCTGCATGACTAAATCGGCGCTAAAACCTAAACAGGCTAACTCTTTTAACTCGTCTCTGGTCATCGGTCCAGTGGTATCCTGAGACCCTACCGTAGTCATAATCGGGTCACAGGAAGTACCCGGCCGCACCCCGGGTAAACCGCAAGCTTTGCCGACCATTTTTTGCGCTAGGGTGTAACCTTTACCCGTGTCATTAGGCATAGTGGGACGAGTAAATAGGGTACTAGCCTCAAGTCCCAAGGCGTGACGGGTTTTATCCGTGAGACTGCGACCGATTAAGAGGGGAATACGACCGCCGGCCCGCACTTCATCCAGAATTGTCTCAGGTTTGAGGCTAAAAGTGCTAATAGTTGCGCCCGCTTCGTTGGTGATTTTGCCTTCGTAGGGATAAATTTTAATCACATCCCCCGTGTTCATTTGGCTAACATCGCATTCAATCGGTAAAGCGCCGGAATCCTCAGCAGTATTAAAGAAGATAGGGGCGATTTTACTGCCTAAAATATAGCCACCAGCACGTTTATTAGGCACAAAGGGAATATCATCGCCAATATGCCAGAGAACCGAGTTAATCGCCGATTTTCGGCTGGAACCAGTCCCAACCACATCCCCCACATAGGCGACCGGATGGCCTAATTTTTTCAATTCGGCAATGGTTTCTAAGGACCCGGGTTGACGGGTTTCTAACATTACCAAAGCATGGAGGGGAATATCGGGCCGGGTGGTGGCATGGGGAGCGGGAGATAGGTCATCTGTATTGGTTTCTCCAGGTACTTTGAAGACGGTGACGGTAATTTCTTTAGCAAGTTTCGGTTTAGCGATAAACCAAGCGCCATTGGCCCAAGCATCGATAACCTGTTTAGCATAGGGATTGGTGTCGGATAATTCCAAAACCTCGTTAAATGCGTCGAATACTAGCAGGGTTTTACTTAAAGCGCTGGCAGCAGCGGCGGCGATATTAATATCTCTGGATTTCAGCAGTTCAATCAGAGAATGAACGTTATAACCACCGACCATGGTTCCCAGTAAGCTAACCGCACCCTGGGGGGAGATAACGTTAGATTTTATTTCACCTTTGGCAATTCCTGTTAAAAATACCGCTTTAACGTAGGCCGCTTCATCAACTCCGGGGGGAACACGGTCACGCAGCAGGGTCAGCAATTCTCCCTTGAGTTCTTCGGGCGGATTTTTGAGTATTTCGCATAATTCCGCCGTTTGTTGAGCATTGAGGGGAAGGGGAGGGATACCTAATTTCGCTCGGTCGGCAACGTGCTGATGATACGCTTCTAACATAGGTCTATTTTCTCCTAGTCTTCACTTGTGACGGTTTCTTCCTAGGTTAATGGATTTTTGCTAGTCTCGGAATTTCTCGGTTAGCGAGACATGACTTTATTGTGCGATTTCCATAAAATGAGAAAATAGCGATCGATTGACTATATTAAGGCGTAGATAATGGCTATCACCGATTCTGATCTAGATTTAGCACAATATATCGACCATTCTCTCCTCATCCCCACCGCCACCAGTGAACAATTAGAGGCTTACTGTCAACAGGCTGATCAATATCATTTTCCCACCGTCTGCGTTTATCCCGCTGCCGTTAAGCAAGCTGTGCAGTTACTCCACGGCAAAAAAACTTTAGTTTCTACCGTGATTGGTTTTCCCGCAGGGGCCACTACCCCCGCAGTTAAACGTTATGAGGCTTTAGAAGCCGTAGATAATGGTGCTAAGGAGTTAGAGGTGGTTATTAATCTCGGTTGGCTAAAAGATGGGAAATCTGAGGAATTATTCCAAGAAATTGCTAGTATTTGTCAGGAAACCGGCCAGACGGTAAAAGCGATTCTGGAAACCTCGCAACTAACGGACACCGAGAAACGTTTAGCGGCAGAGATTTGCATGGATGCAGGAGTGAGTTATCTAAAAACCAGTACCGGCTGGTTTGGAGGAGCAACGGTTAGCGATGTCAAGTTTCTCAAGGAAATTAGCAAAGGCCGCGTAGGAATTAAAGCATCCGGCGGAATTCGCACCCTTGAACAAGCACTCGCTCTTATCCAGGCCGGGGCCACTCGTCTGGGGACTTCTCGCGGTGTCGATTTAGTCCGTCAGCAAAAAGCTGCCTTTGAGGAATAATACTAAATCCTGTTTAAAAGAACGTAGGTTGGGTTGAAGCATGAAACCCAACGCCCACTCATGTTACGCTACCGCTAACCCATTCTACAAATAATTGTGCCTCCCTACTTACTAAATCCTGTTTAAAAGGTATAGGAAAGTGGGGTGTGGGGAAGTGGGGAGAATAAATAAAAAATAATCTCCTGAATCCTGTCTCCTGAATCCTGAATCCTGACAGCTAAAATGATGACTGACATTCAATAAAAATAAGGAGGTTTATTTGCCGATAATTCGCTGTGGTAATCGAGAATTTAGAGATATTCAAGGGATTGTTTTTGATAAGGACGGTACGCTAGAGGATTCGCGGGCTTTCTGGTACGATCGAGCTATAGCCCGGATACAAGCCATTGAATCGCAAATCCCTGGTTTAGAGTCTTTATTAACTAAAACTTTCGGTATTGGGGCAAATAGTCTCAATCCTGCTGGTTTAATGGCAGTGGGCAGCCGCAGAGATAATCATATCGTCGCTGCCGGTTGTATTGCTTCCACCGGCCGGGATTGGTTAACGGCCATGGCGATCGCAAAAGTAGCCTTTCAAGCGGCCGATGAAAAGGTTCCCCCCCGCTTAAATCCCCTCTATCCCCAATGTTTAGAAGTAATTCGTTATCTGCACGCGGCCGGTTTACAATTGGCGATTCTTTCCTCCGATACCACAGCACGAGTTGAGCAATTTGTCAAGGAAAATCACCTATTAAATTATATTAAAATTGTCCGAGGCTGCGATCGAGGTTTAAGTAAACCCGATCCCTTATTATTACAAGAAACCTGTCAAGCTTTGGGGACTGCCGTGGACAAAACCCTGATGGTGGGGGATACTAGGGCCGATTGGGAAATGGCTAAACAGGCAAAATCAGCAGCTGCGATCGCAATTAGTTGGCAACCGGAAAACCATCAAGATTTACAATTAGCTGATGTGGTCATTAGAGAACTGACTGCCATCTCGGTTATCAGAGGCGAATTTTCAGTTCACTGATTACTGTTTACTGTTCACTGTTCACTGAAAAACCCCACACCCCAATTCATAATTCCCTCTATGCTAACAATTGCCTTACCGAAGGGTGCTTTACTAAACGAAAGTATCCAAATATTTCAGAAAATTGGCTTAGATTTTAGTGCCTTTCTTGACTCAAAAAATCGCCAATTACAGATTACCGACCCCAGTAACCAAGCGAAAGCGTTATTAGTAAGAGCCACAGATGTACCAGTTTATGTAGAATACGGTCAGGCACAATTAGGCATCGCTGGTTATGATATTTTATTGGAAAAATCTCCCGATGTGGCTAATTTAATTGACCTAAAATTTGGTTATTGTCGGATGTCGGTAGCTGTCCCTGCTGATAGTCCCTATCAAAGTCCTCTAGACATTCCCCATCACGGTAAAGTTGCCTCAAAATTTGTCAATTGTGCTAAGGATTATTTTCGTCGTTTAGATATTCCCGTCGAGATTATACCTCTCTATGGTTCCGTAGAATTAGGCCCGATTACGGGGATGTCAGAAGCGATAGTTGACCTAGTTTCCACCGGTCGAACTTTACGGGAAAATGGTTTAGTAGAAATTGACGAATTATTTGCTAGTAGCGCTCGATTAATCGCTCATCCCCTCAGCTATAGACTAAATCGCAATCAGATTTATAACTGGGTAGAAAAGCTCAGAGAAGCAACTACATCAATGGCAAAAGTTTAACAAATCAGCACCCCCCTTATTAAGGGGGGATCAAGGGGGGAGCAGCCCTTATTAAGGGGGGATTAAGGGGGGAGCAGCCCTTATTAAGGGGGGATCAAGGGGGGAGCAGCCCTTATTAAGGGAGGATCAAGGGGGTATCAAAGGCAAAATCTATCTTAATATTTAATTAGAACCATTGACTTATTTCCCCCTAACCTAATTGTTTTAAAAGTAAACCAATGAGCGCACCAGCCAGAATTAGCCAAGTAGAATTAACCTGAAAACGTAGTAAAAGAATACCGGAGATAAGAGATAAAATGACAGCCAATAAATTAAAAGGTAAATTCCCGTAGGGTTGTAACCAAGTAGCTAGAGCTAAATTAAAAATTACCGCTACCATTAAAGCCACAGCACTAGCATTAATTGCGTCTAAAAAAGCACCCGCCCAAGCAGATTGTCTCAGTTTAGGAATGAGAGGATTAAGTAATAAAACAAAGATAAAAGAAGGAAAGAAAATCGCTAGAGTCGCCACAATCGCCCCCGATACTCCTAATATTTGATAACCGATAAAAGTGGCTGTAGATAACACCGGACCAGGGGTAAATTGACCGATAGCAATAGCATCTAATAATTGTTGTCGGGTTAACCATCCTTTCCCCTGCACTAAATCCGCTTCTAAAAAGGCAACTAACACATAACCACTACCGAATAAAACACTACCCACCTTGAGAAAAAATAGTCCTAATCCTGTTAATGTCGGTGGGATGTTGCTAGGAGTAGCAGCCGCCGTCGCACCGCCTATCCCTGCCACAATCAGGGGTAAAGTAGCGAATTTTTTTAGGATAAACATCCCGATAATTCCCCCTAACAGTAAAGCGATAATTTCATTTAAACCTAAGATTAATAATCCAATAACTCCCAATCCGATGAACAGTAATTGACGGGTTTTCAGTGCCTTTTTACCTAGTCGCCAGAGTGCCTGAAAAATCACCGCAATTACTACCGGTTTAATCCCCGCAAAAATCGGAGCCACATCCGGTAAAGTCCCGTAGGTAGTATAAATCCAAGCTAGAAAACCCGTAATTAACACCGCAGGAGTAATAAAACAAACCCCGGTGATTATTAAACCCGCTAAACCACCAAAAATATAACCGATATGAATAGCCATTTCCGTGGAATTAGGACCAGGAATCAGATTAGTGGCCCCCACCAAATCGAGAAATCGTTCCTTAGTCATCCAACCGCGACGCTTAACCACTTCTTCCTCCATTAAAGCGATATGGGCAGCCGGACCACCAAAACCGATAATGCCGATTTTGAGAAATAAAAGGGCAAGTTGCGAGAGATTGGGAGGCGATGAAGTCAGCATTTTCTGATTACCAATAGTTTTTCTAGAATCAAGTTTATATCCAAGAATATAGGCTTAAGTGGGGAATCATATAATAGCGGGGGCGAATGCAATTCGCCCCTACAATCATATGATTGCACCAATGGTAGGGGCGCATCGCGTGCGCCCAAATGGTATGAGATGTACCCGTTTTACACAAACCCAATTATAAGTATTTAATGCTCCCGTTCAAGTAAATTTGATACAAAAAAAGTTAAGAAAACTTTATAAATAATATTGATTAATTTGTTTATAATAGACCCCATTAATGCCCACTGAAACCCATCAGCACCCCCCTTATTAAGGGGGGCAAGGGGGGATCAAACCTTACTAAGGTTAGTCAACAAACCATAAACAATAATCAATTATCACAATCGATTTTTGTCTATACCAAAAAAACTCTATGGACAGCTTGCCGCCTAACACTAACCAGAACGTAGGTTGGGTTGAAGCATGAAACCCAACGCCCGCTCATGTTACGCTACCGCTAACCCATCCTACAAATAATTGTGCCTCCCCACTTAAATCATAAACAATAATCAATTATCACAATCGATTCTAATCTATACAAAAAAAACTCTATGGACAGCTTACCGCCTAACACTAACCAATTTTCAGATACCCAAGAGCCAGCAGCGAGTCCATCTCAGCGCCAAGCAGTGCCGGTCAATTATGAGTACAGCCTCAATCTGCCGGAATTACTCAACCAGCTTGACCTCTCGGTGTTGATTTCCACCTACCAAGCGGGACGAGTGGCCAGCATTGGCACTTATCAAGGACAAATGCGGGTGAGTTTCGCCCATTTTGACCAAGCGATGGGTTTAACCCGAACCGCTACTGGAATTGCTGTGGGCGCTCGTCAGGCAATTTGGAATTTACCCGCTAATCGAGAGATTGCCCCCCAGATTAAACCGGAAGGGGAACAGGATATTGCTTTTTTAGCTCGTTCTTCTCACCTCACCGGCCCGATTATGGGTCATGATTTGGCTTTTGGCAGTAATCGCCTTTGGGTGGTCAATACCCTATTTAACTGTCTGGCAACCATCGAAGGAAATTGGAGTTTTCTCCCCCAGTGGAAACCGCCCTTTATTACCGATTTAGTCCCCGGGGACCGCTGCCACCTCAATGGCTTGGCTATGGCTGAAAATAGCGGCACTCCCGTATATGTAACGGCATTGGGGGAAACCAACGAGGAAAGCCTCTGGCGAGAGAATAAAGCTCAAGGGGGATGCTTAATTGATGTGCCGAGGGGAGAGGTGATTCTGCGGGGTTTAGCCATGCCCCATTCTCCCCGTCTTTACCAGGGTAATCTCTATTTCCTCAATTCCGGTTATGGAACCTTGAACCGTTGGCATCCCCAAACTGGTAGCACAGAAATCATCGCGGAATTGCCCGGTTTTACCCGGGGTTTGGACTGTTGGGAAGGTCACGCCTTTGTCGGGTTGTCTCAAATCCGAGAAACGGCGATTTTTGGCGGTTTACCCCTGGATGAGCGGCGTAATCAATTGCGGTGCGGGTTGGCTATTGTCAATCTAGCTACCAGTCAACTGGTGGCGACTTTTTGGTTCAATAGCGGCGTGGAGGAGGTTTTTGCCGTCTCCGTGCTGCCGGGCTACCGCAACCCGGCGCTAATTGGACCGGATACCGACCTCGACGACACTCAATCGGTGTGGATGGTGCCTTCTTTAGGGGCTTAATTGTTTAATTTTCACCCTATTATTCAGGAAAAAATCATGTCAACGCCTTTTTTAGTTAAGGATATCTTCCCCGGTTCCTTTGGTTCCGACCCCCTTTATCTGACGGCATTATATAGTTTTACCAATAAATGTTAGAACAAAGATGTAGATGTAGGTTGCTCTAATGGGAAGTTTTGTGACGACAAGTAGCATTGATGATATTTATGGGGAATAATAGATTTAGATGAGTGCCTAACTTTCCCATTGGTAGCGACTTGCCATGAACCCAACAACCGCCAATTATGATGAACCCTGGAAAGAAGCATTAAGCGAATATTTTGAAGCGTTTTTATGCTTCTTTTTTCCCGAAGTTCACCAATTAATCGATTGGACAAAAATTCCCGAATCCCTAGAAAAAGAACTCAAACGGATTACCGCTTCAGCAAAGACAAAAAAACGTTTCGCTGACAAACTCTATAAAGTCTGGTTACTCAGGGGTGAAGAAGTCTGGATTTTAATTCATATTGAAATTCAAAGCCAGTACGAAGAAAATTTCCCCCAGAGGATGTATATTTATAACTATCGGGCCTTTGATTTGTATCAGAAACCAGTTATCAGTCTCGCTATCTTAGGGGATGACCGAGTAAATTGGCGACCAGATTCCTATAATTATACTATAGCTGGTTGTGAAGACAGCCTGAAATACCAAACCCATAGCTACTTCCTTCTACTTCTCACCAGCTTTCTACATACTCCACTAAATTGACTGTTGGGAATTTGAGGCTGACTTCACAACCAGCGATAGTATAATTATAGGAATCTGGTCGCCAATTTACTCGTTCATCCCCTAAGATAGCGAGACTGATAACTGGTTTCTGATACAAATCAAAGGCCCG
>NZ_JAPZSR010000314.1:0-2317 GCF_027531875.1 Microcystis sp. LE19-84.1B
ACAGTGGAAGGAATTAACAATAAACTGAAGGTGATTAAAAGGAGAGGCTATGGATTTAGAAACTTTAAAAACTTTAGTATTAGATGTTTATTAAATTGGCATTTTGCTAGTTGATTTTACATGGTAAGTTCGGAAGAACCATTTATTTGTACGTTTTATAATCTTTTTGCGCTCCTAACGCACCCTACAAACTTTTCTCTACAAGTAATTTTTCTGGTGACAGTTGTTCGACATATTTTTGGATTTGTTCACGAAGTTCTAACGTATTCATAGATTATTTTGGTTATTTACCCAATTTGATTATATCTGATTCTGATAAAATTTAGATACCCGACTTCTGTTATTAATCTTCTCATGTAATAGATAATTTGTAGGGTGTGTTAGCGACAGCGTAACGCACCTCATATTTGCTCAATAATTTATTTTATTATGTTTTTTAAAATCTCCTTCAATAATAATGGTGCGTTACGTCGCGTATTTAATGTATTTGTATGTTTTATAATATTTTCGCGCTCCTAACGCACCCTACAAACTACAAGTCTCGACGCGAGAGAAGAGACTATCCTCACCCATCCCATCCCATTGACACGCCGCAGGGAGGTGTCCAAAAGGTGCGTAATCTTTATAAATAATATCCTTGTAAGACAACCAATCTCCTCCTTTTCTCCATCCTACCTTGTCCCCGAACTTTCTCCAGATTTCTTCGTCATATTCTCTTGTTCCGCGATAACCTCGATAAATGCGTTCATAAAGTTGATAAATCTGTTTCTGAACAGAAAACCCAAATCTACCATTACTGTATTTTACCCACAATTGGTCAATGGTGCGGAGGTCTGCACAGGGAAAATTATCAATATCTTCTACCCTTAACCAACCTTCCTTTTCCCGTTTCGCAACCGCTAACATTACCCGTAATGTTTCCTCATCCGCTTCTTTCCATTTCCCAGCTTTGAGTAAGTCACGGAGTTTGCTGTAGTCCATTCCTGCATCTGATTTTAATTCTACCTCTCGCTGTAAGCTCATGGTGATATTCCTGTAGATTAATTTTTAAGAAAATATACTAGAGACATCCTAACATAGGTTACACTCCACAAGTCTTGATGCGAGAGAACGGAAAAAATCACCATTTTATATTTAGGACTTACGCAAGATGTGACTGAAAACCTTATTCTTGCGTAGGGGTAATTCATGAATTACCCCTACTTTCGTTCCCTTTTGCGTAAGTCCTGATATGGTTATGTTAATTCAATATTTTTTATCCCTGCTCTAAATTCCCGCAGTGCTTGGGCATGATTTTCTGTATTAATACAACGCATCAATAAATCTACATCTAAACTCGGTAAAAGTTGCGATTTACTAACAGCCTCATATCCCTCATTTCCTAAACTATAAAACAATAAATCATCATTCATCCAAAACCAAACTTCAGGAATTTGTAACCGTTTGTATGCTTCTAGTTTATTAATTCTTCCACTACTAACAACCACCTCAATCACTAAATCAGGATGTTTTCTATTTGCTCCCAATTCATAGGATTTATCACCTTCTCTTTTAACCTTTTCAAATTCATTTTCTAAGGTGATAGAACCAGTAGGAGTAAAATCTAATCCCAAAAATTCTAAATAAATTTCTAGTAAAGAAGCAATACGTTGTTTGATAATTTGATATTTCTTACCTGGATTTTTTCTAATCTCCAAAACTCCATCTAAAAAAGATAACCTTAATCCTGGGCGATCGATTAGCTGTTCAACAGCTTTAAATTCTCTCCAGGTTAAGTCACTAATTAAAATTGGTTCTGCTTCTCGTTCGATTAGTGTAGTTATCATGATTTAAACCCAAATTTAGAGAGTGAATTTTTTCTCAGCATGATATCAGATAAAAACAGATTAAGTAGGTAGGCGTTAAAAGTTATCAGACACCCCCTTATTAAGGGGGGATCGGCACCCCCCTTATCAAGGGGGGCAGGGGGGATCGAACCTAAAATCCATTTTTAATTTAATTATAACCAGCTACTTATTATGAATAATATCATAGTCTAACAAACTACCCTTAATCATACCATAGCCAGTAAACCTTTTGAGAATACCAAATCATCAGATCTCTTGTAAAAATCAAAAATTGTTGTTAGGATTAGAAGTCAGTAGTCAGGAGAATTAATACTGCACACTTAAAACTCAAATTTGATAACTGATAACTGATAACTGATAACTGATAACTGATAACTGATAACTGATAACTGATAACTGATAACTGATAACTGATAACTGATAACTGATAACTGATAACTGATAACTGATAACTGATAACTGATAACTGA
>NZ_JAPZSR010000313.1:0-30258 GCF_027531875.1 Microcystis sp. LE19-84.1B
GATTTTGAGAGAATCGTCGTTCAAAACCTTGCGTCTTCATCGGCCCGCGTCCTGTAGGGGCGAAGCATTCGGACAATAACCTATCGGTGAAAAGGTAGATTTTCTATCCGAATGCTTCGCCCGTACTTATTCAGCAAACCCTAGATAGAGCTTGCTGAATAAATCTAAAAACTCTGTTGGATTGGAGAGAATGACATTTGAGGGAATGAAACGACCCTACCCCACACCCCGCCCTCACAAAAAACTTTTTGCCGCAAACCCTGAGGGCGAATGCAATTCGCCCCTACAATAATATTATTACGCCAATGGTAGGGCCGCACTGTGGTCAGTGAGTTTATCGAACTGTGTGCGCCCAAAATGTCCTATAGATATTTCGACCAAATTGAGATGCAACCAAATTATCCCTATTCTTCTTCCTTCCACACAAAAACTGGAAGAGCCATCTATTTCACAGATGATAGAACTAAGGGACTTGCGCTTTGATAATATACCTTTTGGGCGAACGCAGTTCGCCCCTACATTGTGGACAAAATCCGTTACTGTAGGGGCGCAATGCTTGCGCCCTCCGATCGATTGGGATATTATTCCCACGCAAGTCCCTAACTGGTAGCGACTCCGATAATTTTATGCAAATCACTGTTGATATTCCCGACGAAATCGCCCAGAGATTAGGTCAAACAGGCGATAATTTGGCTCATAAACTGCTAGAAATGGTTATTGCTGATGCTTACAGTGCCGGTATCTTGAGTACGGCCGAAGTTGGACGCATCCTTCAATTACCTTCTCGGTTAGAAACTCATGCTTTTTTAAAGCGGATGGGAGTCTATCTGAATTATGATGAAATTGAACTAGAACGCGATTTGCAAACTCTCAAAGAACTCAGAGCAAAATGATAGTTGTCTCTGATACTTCTCCGATTTGCTACCTGCTCTTAATTGACCAAATTATGATCCTACAAGAACTGTATAAGCTTGTGGTCATTCCTGAAGCTGTAGCTGATGAATTAAAGGCCTCAGAATCTCCATCTATCGTTCGCAATTGGATTGCTAACCCCTTGATAATGTACCTTTTGGGCGAACGCAGTTCGCCCCTACATTGTGGACAAAATCCGTTACTGTAGGGGCGCAAAGCTTGCGCCCTCCGATCGATTGGGATATTATTCCCACGCAAGTCCCTAAGAGGGGATCGAACCTAAAATCCATTTTTAATTTAATTATAACCAGCTACTTAAATCCAGTTATTAAAAACTGATTATTTATTACCCTTTTTCCATGAGTGCATGAGTAGAAAACGGGTTTCTCCGAGAAACCCGTTTTCTGTGCGTTACTACAGGACCCGGGAACAGTAAACCCTAGGTAATTAACCACCCCTAAACTAATACACTTGTTCTATAGTCTGCCTAAAAAAATTCCAGAAAAGGGAATGAGGGAAAAAAGGGAAAAAAAGGGGAAAAGGGTTACAGGGTCCTCCCAGCACCGCACACCACCCGAAAACCGTTGACGTAGTCGCTGACGCGGCGGCTGAAGTAGTTGCGGTAAGCGGAACGGCAGTAATTCGGAACGCCGCACCAAGAACCGCCCCGCAGTACACCAATTCGTTTATCCGTCAAGAGTTCATTTATACTATTTAATAAGTTTTCATAACGATTATCATTATTTGTCTCGTCCCAAACGCTCCCGTCTGTGGGCGGTGCGCCTTGATAATCACTATGCCACGGATCTAAACACCACTCCCAAACATTCCCGTGCATATCGTACAGCCCGAAGGCGTTGGGGAGATAGGAGCGGACGGGGGTGGTTTTCTCTGGGGATTTTTTCGCCTTTTCTTGTTGATAGACCGTTGAACTATCGTAATTCGCCAGTTCTGCCGTGATCGTCTCGCCAAAGTGGAAGGGGGTGGTTGTTCCCGCTCTACAAGCGTATTCCCACTCGGCCTCGCTCGGTAAACGGTAATTTTTTCCCGTGTGACGGGACAGACGGGCGCAGAATTCGATCGCATCGTACCAACTCAGGCGATCGACGGGGTTATTATCACTTTCCTTAAACTCCGCAGGTTCTGGATCGAGGTCTTTTCCTTC
Organism: Microcystis sp. LE19-84.1B; assembly: GCF_027531875.1. NCBI lineage: Bacteria > Bacillati > Cyanobacteriota > Cyanophyceae > Chroococcales > Microcystaceae > Microcystis > Microcystis sp. LE19-84.1B. The sequence goes on from NZ_JAPZSR010000313.1 coordinate 2,078, forward strand.
CCTCGGTAGGTGGGCCACGAACCGCCATTGCGCCCGCGTAATCAGAGTCTGGCTCAGGTAGAAGGCACTGACGCTCACGGGGTGTTGGGGTTTTTCAGACTTGTAATCGTCCTTTTCTCCCGGTGAACCCATCAGGAATTCGCCCCCCGGGATAGCAACCATGGTTAGGGGTTCGATTCCCTTGCCTAGGGGTTCTTGGTAGTAGTAGGCCTCCAGGGGTTCTCTTTTGGTAATTTCTCCCCATTTATCGACGTATAGGGTCTCGAAGGTGAATTTTAGGAGTTTTTCTGGGGTCAAGATTTCCTGTTTTCGCTGCCTCACTTTCTCCTCGATGTTTTGGGCGATATCGGCGTACTCTCCCCCCCAAGTGCGGAGAACAGCTGCGTCCACCTCAGCAAAATAGAGAGAGCGATCGCTGACTGCATCCGCTAGAGAACCCTGTGGATTGGGGATTAGAGCCGAAAAATCGCGAAATTCACCGTAATGGTCGCGAATATAATCGCCGATGCCGCGCCAAATATCGATCGTGCGTCTAGCGGCACTATCTGCCAACAGTAGCTGACGAATGCCGGGGTGAAAATCGTACCAAGCATCCGGAACCGTCGCTCCTTCCGGACTAAAGGTAGATTTTTCGACCAGTCCGCTAAAAAAGACCTCCGCTAGATGCCAATGTTTACTATCGGGTAAAAATCGCCGCTGTGCCAATCGCATCACTGGAGGAATCAGGGGAACGGCCGCCAGCACTTTAGCCAGTTCTCGGGCCAAGGGACTGGCATCGATTAAAAAGCCTCTCAATAACTCTTCCGGGGATTCCGCTTCCAGATCGGCTGCCTCTTCTTCTCCGGTTTCACCCATATTCACCCCCGCAGTGGTTGCTCCCATTAAAACCCCCTGAATGGAGTTACCACCGCTCCCAGCGATAAATTTCGCCCAGGTTGCAAAGTGAGCGGGGGATAGATTGAAAATAGGGAACCGATAGAGAATCTGCTTCGTGCGGAGTCTTTCCCCCACTTGCAGTATTGCATTGGCAGAAGCGGGACCCGGTGCGATCAAAGGCCGGAGGATCGCTCCCTCTAAAGCGGTTCGTTGCCATAGCTCCTGCGGGAAAATGTGAGCAATGGTGACGGGGTGTTCTTTGCCCAGATCCGCTAGGGTGGCGAAGGCAGACCCCGATCGCCAAGCTTTCCCCAAAGTATCGGTTAGGACGATAAAAAGTCGGTTTCCAGAGGGTGCAACCAGACTGCGAGGGTTCCGTTCGATTTGCCCCGCACCGGAAAGCAAACGAGCTTCATTTTCACCGGTCTCGAACCACCAAACCCGCACATCCCTAAAAAAGCCTTGCCAACGGAAGAGGGTGGTCATTCCCCCCGCTAGATCTCCCCAAAATTCCATCGGGGGAGAGCGATCGATCAACAGGTGAACCTCTAACCAACGTTCTAGGGGGGGTCGGAAAGCGAGCATCGGTAATCCCCCCGCTTCGGCCGTCCGTTCCACTGTAACCTCGATATCCAACTCGTCGGCCCGTAATCCAGGCACGCGACGCGCTAGGGGGAGAATTGCCTTACTGATGGCGGTGGGTTCGGGTATCGGAAAGGGATCGGGGACGCGAACGGGAGAAGAACGATCGCTCTCGACCGAATCGCGCTTCCGGGAGGTCTGCGTCGGGCGATCGATGTTTTCGGGATAGGCAACGGGGAGCGTTGACTCGATCGCTCCGGGGGGAGGGGTTTTTTCACCGCTGCCGGATGACCGGTTATCATCCTGATCATTAGATGAGGTTGCTTCCGACTGTCCGGGCTGCTCCATCGACCAAGGCGCGATAATTCGATCGAGGTAAGCAGCGCACCAGATCAGTTCTGCCATTTCCCTCTCGTCTTCCCACCAGATGGCTTTCTTCCCTTCCATCTCTCCCCCTACCCTTGCAAGGATTTAAAGATGGTGTCTAGCAGCTCGCTATCGGGGTCGGTGAGGTCGTTTCCCTGTAGTAACAGATAGACCGCGTTGAGCAGTTGATCGGTGGCTAGTTTGTCTTTGCTTTTGATTCGATGGAGAAATTCCCGGATCAGATTTCTGGCCGGTTCGTCCAATTGATTTAGGCTCTCTGGGGGGAAACGTTGCTCTAGTATGCGATAGAAATCATCCTCGTTGTCGGGTTGTTCGAGTCTTAAACGCAAACATCGACGCAGGAAAGCAGGGGGAAACTCCCGGGCCTCGTTACTGGTCATGAATACTAGGGGGAACTCCTGACAAGACACACAACCTCGATCGATCGGGATTTTTTCCTCGCTGTCCTCCTGTTGACCGCGATAGGGAAGAACGGATTGGTCGCCGGTTTTTAATCGTGTCAATTCTGGGATCTCAAAAAATCCCTCCTCGAAAATATGGAGGAGATCGTTAGGCATATCGATATCGCTTTTATCGATCTCATCAATTAGCAGCACCGCCGGTCGTCCGGGACGGGATCGATAAAAAGCCATCCCCATGGGGCCTAATCTTAGATAGCTGCCGATATCTGGTTCCTCGTACTTTCCCCCCTCTCCCACTTTCTGTCTTTGTAGGGAAGCTTCCTGTAACCGTCCGATCGCATCGTAGGCATAAAGACCCTCTTTAAGGGTGGTGCGGGAAACGATCGACCAACGGTAGGGGCCGGGTAATCCCAATTCCCGCGCGACTGCGTAGGCCAGGGAAGTCTTGCCGGCGCCGGGGTTGCCCTCAATCAGTAGGGGACGACGCAAACAGAGGGCAGCATTCACCAATTCCACCGCTTTCCTATCCGCGACGAATCCTAAAGCCCTAGGGTCGATTTTTCCCTGTTCGGGCGGTATTTCCTGGGATTTTGCCGCTTTTGTCCATTCTTCCGGGGACAGGCTAAAACTGCGCCAAGGGGGTGGCGGTGGGATGCGATCGAGGTGTTTTCTTTGTTCTTTGGGTGTGGGTAAACTATCGGCACTCAGGGTCAAACCCCGATAGATGCGAAGTTCTTCTGCTTTGGTAACTGGTTTATTGGCCATTGGATTCCACCACTCTCGTGTTTAGAGGTCTCGGTTTCGGGGAGGGTTTGGGGTATAGATCGTCCCAGAAAAGGGCGATTTTTCGCTTGTTTCTGCGTAATTCTTTGATATTATCGGGCCAGTTTCTCCATTCCGAGGGTTTTAGATCGTTATCTGTCATCGGTTCGCCGGCGTTTCGACTCCAGACGGCGATCGGCAGGGATTCGACGATATATTCCAGATCGGCGATCGATGGTTCGGTTCCGATGTAGTAATGTTCCCAGTCAAGATCGCTATTATTTTCCCATAAAGCTCTCTTGATCCCCTCGATCTTGTCGCGTATTTCTCGGAAGTCTTCATCGAAATAGCGATCGAAGGAGTTAATAAAAACAGGATACTCGTATCCGATAGATGGCCCCTCACCGCATCTAAACTTAATATCTTCTAGGGAGTGTTTCAGCAAAGCAAATGGAAGGAAAAATTCAATCTCTAGTCTCACTCGATCGGGTAAATAGTAAAATATTTCAGGAATTACCTGATAGAAACTATTTTGCATTTCTTCTAACATAAAACCTTGTTCTTTTTTATGGATATTCCATAACTTAATTTTATCGTTTATTCCCACAAAAAACATCGTATTTACATGAAAATATTCTGTTTGTAAGCCAGTATTATTATGTTTATCAATTGCGGGTGAGATTACAATTTGTATTCTTCCTTCTAGTTCGATATTTTTATTAAATTTATCCCACAATTCTCTCGCATATTTCTTGATTGTGTCTAACTGCACACCATCCCTATATCGAACAGCTTCACCTTTCCAAGTATCAATATCTTCAGCAATATCTAGGGTTTCATCCTTAAATAACTTCAACCTGCACCATTCAGAAAATAAAATCAAAGGACATATTTCTTTATTAACTGGCTTACTAGATAAATCTTTTAGTTTTTCTCTAAGCTCTTGTATGTTTGAAATAGATGACGATTTGGGATCCTCATAGACTAACAGAAAAGAGTTGATTAAAAATAAACTATTATCGGAATTAATTTTTAAAATATCGAAAAGTTTTTCGATTAAATTAAATCGTTGATTTTCCCATTTTTGGTCAGCTTTAGGATAAGTAGGAAAAAAGATAGCATGGGTTTCAATTCCTAGCGCAGAATAATTAACACGCTGATTACTGTCAACATTTTGGTTCATTTTATCAACCAACCAACCTAGATCGACATATCCACGGTGGGAATAAAAATCGATCGCTTCTATATCATCGAGAGCTTGTTGCAGCGATCGGGATAAAACGCCTTCGATCGCTGTATCTTTTGACCTACAAGCTGCCATAACATGAATAGCTATATTAGCTCCTCGAACCGCTTCATATTGTTTGATCGCATCGCTAACGAATTTTATAATATCTCCCGCACCACTTTGGGAGTAACAAGTGTCAATAATATAGAGAACTTGAGAGATTGTTACTTGGTTATTTTTAATAGGAAGAACTAAGTCTTGAGTCGGTAAAGCCGTTGAAGGTATATCGTCACTATTTGTGTCTTCCAGTATGAGATAATGTCTATCACCTGGACAATATTCGCCATGACCAGAATAGTAAAAAATAAGAATATTTTTCGTTCCATGTCGCTCTTTATCCCGAAGCCAATTAGGGAATAGTATTTTAAGATCGTTAGTTGTGGGATTTAAATGTAAACTTGGCAGAACTCTTTCATATCCAAAACCACTGGTAAAGAGACTGTTCACCAGTTCTAAATCCGTCTCGACGCTGGGTAATTGCTCGAATGCGTTGTAATCCTTTGTCCCACAAGCGATTAGATAATACTTGATTTCTTCATCCATATCATTACCCATCAATCGATTAACCCCGATCGAATCGCTTCCCCAGTTGCAACCGCCGTCAGATACCTTTTGGCATCATGAGCCTCGCAGCCATTATAAACTAGCTTATCCTCGATAGTTCCCTCAAATAAAGGGTTGAGTTCCTTTGTCAACGCCACCACATCGCCATCGTCCGCGATATTTACCCATCTTTTCACATTTCCGGGCCAGCACCCCAGGTTATTGCGGGGGGACGGTTGCAGTCGATCGAAAATTAATTGTCTTATCCCCAAAGGAGAACCGAGGGTGACAAAGACTTTAATCGGCCATTCTGGATGCTGACATAAAGTTTCGTAACAGACGATCGAACCGAGAGAATGAGCTACAAGTACCCGCGTATCTTCATCGATAGATTCTATTACTCGCTTTTGAATCTGCTGTTTTAGCTTTTGATCGTGTAAATAGCTCCCCACCTGCTTAAGATAAAAAATAACCAATTTCTCGGCAATGCCACCGAAAAACCGAGATTCACTTAACCCCGACAAAGCTCTCTGGATAATTTTTGGGGTAGATTTTTCTCTCAAAAGGCTATTCGCATTGGGATGATTATTTTCCACTCGTTCCGTTTCTTGCCACCACGACTGGAGTAATTCTTTTTCCCAATCGGAATCGATATCATTAACATCGTAGTTCGCGATACCGATCGCTTTCGATTTTCCCCGGAAAATATCTCCGTAAAACGCACAACGAAAATCAGTATCGGACTCTAACTCGGTTCCCGCGAGCTTCAATCCATCCTTGAGACTTGGCAACCACTCAGCAGAAATCGTGTGACTACCCCTAAATTCTTGTGCGATACCATGAACACCGACAATTTTAGCCATGATCCTCCAGTTACAGGGCTTTCCTGTCCCTGTTAATTTTCAATTTTAAATGGTTTTTCGCACTTGAGAACAAGAATAAAATAAGCTCTTGACTATCTAAATTACTCGACTCTCTTAATACCATTTTTCATAAGTAATGGCAGAGATGGTTAATCGCCCTAACCCCCCACCCCCCCAACCTCCCCCGACGTCGGGGGGTAAGATACCTGCCAAGAATAAAGAAAAATGGTATAAGGTTGTGGTGATGAGCAAATCTGATCGAAGAAAAGACCTACGCTAAGTAGGGAGGCACAATTATTTGTAGTATGGGTTAGCGGTAGCGTAACAGGCGTTGGGTTTCATGCTTCAACCCAACCTACGTTCTACGTTCATCTGATCGAAGAAAAGACCTACGCTATACACCCCCACCAATCGCCCATAATGTGACATGGTGAACATTTTTTAGCAAATATTCAAGGAGGGAAATTGAAGTTGAGAAAAGCGGGATATCTCTAAGAAAATTTATCCCTGAAATTCCGTCAAAACCCCATAGATAGCCCAGATAGCCATGGCGCGTAAATAATGACAGGCGCGAAAAGTTCCCACCGATGTTATTGCTTCCGGGGTGCGAAATTGTAGGCCATTTTCATAAATTTGTTGTACCACCGCTTCCGTAATTTGCCATCCTTGCTTTTCCATTCCCATTTGTAGTAAAAAAGCCACCAACCCAAAATTAATTCCTACCCAAACTTCCAAGGGATGAGTTGCTTCGGGATTTTCGGGAGTACCATCGGGTTTTAAACCATTGGCTGCCCCAAATTTTCCCCCATGAAACTTGAGAAAACAGGCCTCATAAATCTTACTTAAAGCTGATTGCGTGTATTGATTTTCTACCACATCTGGTAAACTCAATAAACGGGCATAAAATTGACCGCATAATTGGTCAGTCATCACCACATCGGAACCACTGCCACTATCTAAATTATAATATTCTCCATTCCAGAGAGTATCATGATAAATAGCGCGAGATTGCTGTAACCAACTGGCAAAAATTGCTGTATCTTCTCCAAGAATTGCCCCAATTTTAAGCGTCGCTTCTAGGGCTGCTATCCACAAACCACCACAATAGGCACTAATTCCCTGTAAACGCCAATCATCAAAGGTTTGGTCTGGTGCGCCGGAATTTTCAGGGATGCCATCGTTATCAAGGTCAAAAGTTTTTAAATATTGCAAAGTCAGGACAATTGACGGCCAACATTCCCGCAGAAAATCCTCATCTTTAGCCCCCGTTAATAAATAATCCCGATAAACTAATAAAACAAAATCACTGCCCAAATCTTTCCAGAGATTACAATCTTGATAACTGGTGTAATTGCTCTTTTGCCAAGGGTGTTCATTGGGTGCGCCTAAATCGTGGGGAGTGGCATTTTTAGCCTTACGAATGGCACTAGCTTGGTTATAACCGATAATCCGAGGAGTGTCGTCACTACTGGGAATTGCCCTGGCAAAAGCTTCCATGACGGCCTTTTCTAAGCGCGGCCATAACATCAATAACCCAAAGGAACCATAGAGACGCACATCAAGACTTTCATACCAACGATAATCAATACATTCTAAGACCCCAAATTGACCGATAGGATCCTGTTCCGTGGCTGCCGTCCAGAGAGTACCGCCGTCAGCTAGGAGGTATAATTCGTTAAATAAAGCCATTTTAAACCAATCGGCCAGATCGGTGCGTTCTAGGATCGGTTTTTGCCAGTTAATAATATTTTCTCGCCATGTGTCGCCGTGTTTTAAAGCTGTGCGTACCATCGCCCAAGCATTTTGACCATTGCGACCGAAAAAGTCCGTATAACGACGATAATAGTTAATTCCTTGGGCAAATTCCGTGACTGGTAAATCCCAAGCTAAAATAAAAGGAATTTTGCGAGTTTTCCCCGGACGAATGGTAAAACGAATCGCCATGGCCGTGGCCGTTTGTTCCCCTTTTTGGGCGGGAGTTTCGTCCTCAATATCCGGTAAAGAGCCATTCATGGCGAAATAATCCCAAACTTCGCTCCCATCGCCAGCAGGGTTCCATTTACCCAGATAAAATACCTCTAGACTCGGATTAGTGATACTGGCAATCGCCATCTGTCCATCCCCTTCCCCAGGGTTTTCGTAATCCCGACGCATCAGACAGCCAACGCGGAAATTATCGACAATCCATTGATTATAATTACCCTCACTTTCCCCCCATTTTGATTGATATTCATAGACGGGACTACCATCATCTCTCACCTTAACCACTGGGGATTTAATCGCGTTAGTAAACCAACCGATTGTATTTTGCCAAGTCAGCATAATACTAATAGTAATCGGTTTATCGGTGGGGTTATGAACCGTCCATTCAAATAGGGCTATAGGATAACTACTTTCTTGGTAATTATGCGCCCAAACTGGTGAGAATTGTTCGCAAATTAATTGAGTCTGAAAAACATCTTTGTACTCGTACCAACTGCGGGGATAAAGGGCAGAATATGTTCCCTTTTCGGCTGGATACCACGACCAGCGCGATAATGTTCCATCCTTGGGGCTTTCCGTCGCCATAGCGTAGGCTTGGGCGCTTCCGTCTTCTGTTTGTTCAAAAATGCTAAATTGACAGGCCGCAAGGCTATTAAAACTGTGTTCACCACCGTCCAGATGCCAGAGATTAAAGTCACCTTTGGGGGAACGTCCGATGCAACCGCCCCCAAATCCCCCCAGAGGCATCCCATGCCAAGGACCATCATCTAAATTGCTGGCGTAGCGGACGCTGTAGGGTTTTTCCCAACCTTTGCCTAGAGGACGTTTCCAAGCAGCGGCGGGAATTTCTGGAAGGGAGACGAGATTAAGCATAGATGTTGTTAAGTGGGGTGTGGGGTGTGTGTGGGGTGTGGGGTGTGGGGAAGTGGGGAAGTGGGGAAGTGGGGAAGTGGGGAAGTGGGGTAGTGGGGTAGTGGGGAAGTGGGGGAGTGGGGAAGCTGTCTCATCACCCTATCACCCCAAAACCCTATCACCCCAAAACCCTATCACCCTATCTCCTCCTGAATACTGAATACTGACTCCACCAAGAAACTTTTTCAGTAAAACCTAATTATTCGCTAAAGAGATAATTGCTGCGATCGCTGACTGTCCAATCTTGATTTTCTCCCCCGATAATTAAACGTTTAATATCGACAAAATCCTTACTTAATTGGGTCAAGGCATTGATTAAAATATCTAAAGCAATAAGATCGCTAGTACCGAGATCAAACCAACAACGTCCCCAAGTACCTAAGTATTCAAAATCGGTCATATTGTGCATCGGTGACATAAAGGCATTTTCGGCCATATCTGGATCGTATTCCATATAACTAATATCGATTCCCACCTCCTGTACCTGTAGGTTTTCGGCATTGAAAGCTCCTAATTTACCCAAATAAAACCAAGAGGCAAAAACTTCTTCTACATACTGCTGTTCCATATTCGAGGGAACCGTCGAAAATTCCAGCCAAAACCAGACATCAAAAGGATTAAATTCGCGAAATTGTACTTCCATATTTTTTATAGGAGACAGGAGTAGTCACTGATAAGGGACTTGCGTGGGAATAATATCCCAATCGATCGGAGGGCGCAAGCTTTGCGCCCCTACAGTAACGGATTTTGTCCACAATGTAGGGGCGAACTGCGTTCGCCCAAAAGGTACATTATCAAAGCGCAAGTCCCTAACTGATAACTGATAACTGATAACTGATAACTGATTACTGATTACTGATAACTGATAACTGATTACTGATTACTATGCTGTAATTTCCAGAGAAAACTAGCGAGGAGATTGGTGATAATATGAGCGAGAATTGGGATTAATAAATTACCGGTGATGATGACGGTATAACCGAGGGCAAAACCGACAACAGTTGCCCAGATAACATAGGGCCATTGCTGGGAACCGCTAAAATGGAGGATGCCAAAAATTAGACTAGAAACGGTTAAACCAAAGATATTTAAGCCCAAAGCTGGCAAAATCACCCCGCGAAATAATAATTCTTCACTTAACCCCGGCAGTAATCCAACCCAAATTAAATCGGGCCATGCTAAAGGTTTAATGACTAATTCTAAGTAAGCGTTAGCACTATGGCGATAACTAGACCAAAAACGATAGAGAAGCCCACTAATTCCACTAATTGCCCCCGCTAAGGCTAATCCGAACAGGAAATCCGGGAGAGTCCAGCGAATGGCGGGAATAGCGATCGCACCGAAATATTGCCAGACTTTGGCGACTACCAGCAAGATAATCGCCGTTACCGCCATAATGGTGAGGACTTGTGTGCGTGTCAGGGGATCAAATTCGGAATTAGGGGAATTAGTCACGGATTCTCGGATAAACAGCGTAAAGAGTTGAAATTAGGGCGAAGAGATGGGAGGCTAACCCCGGCCCGTTGACAAACGATCGCACCGATTGCCTCCATATACGAGTGTACCCTAATTGCTTTCACCCCTAGAGGTTCCGGAGCCACCTTCATTCTTGTACTATTTTCCTGCACAGCAATCAGTACGTTTTTTTCTTGACAAAAACTTAAAACTGTGCTGGAGCCGCAAGCACTGGCGGGAACGATCAGCGCGTCCACCTCCCGGCTCCAAATAGCATCGGGACCGGGCTGCTTGACCAATTGAGGGGCGCGACTTAAACCCACCAAAACGCAGGGTAAAAAAGTATAACCGATTTCTTCGGCTGCGGCCTTGGGGGAAAGTTGCGGATCGAGGGGCAGCGGACTTAAAGCGGGAGCGTGGGCCGCCGGTATTTGGAATTGTCGCACCACCAGATGGGAAATCACCGCTTCGGCCCCGGCAAGGGGATCCACCCCCTGACCATGGCGATAATTAGCCAGGGCAATGCTATCGGGATCGTCGGGAAAACGGGCAACAATGGCGATCGCTTCTGCCTGGCCCTGGTTAATCAGTTTTTCTGCACCCCGCAGCAAGCTGTCGGGATTGCCAATTGTTCCCCAACTGGCCCCGGAGGCTGCCTCTCGCAACTGCACATTTAGGGGGGCATCGGTGATAAGGTAATCGGTGAGATCTAAGCCTAGGGTAGCCCGAACAGCATCGGCAGCCTGAAGGTGTCTTTGCAAGAGGTCAAATTCAATGGCGCGATCGAATAGTAACCCGATGCGATTTTGATGGACGGGACTTAATCCCCAATCCCCCCGGGCAAAACGATCTAAAGCGTAACCCTCCACATAATAGGTGTTGTCCAGAGGCCAGTACAGTTGTGCGCCGTTGAGGACATTGGGATGGGTAATTAGGCGATCGCAAACTTCGGCGATCGCTCTGGCCACGGGAATGCCATCCCCAGCATAACCGCCAATCGCTGCCCCGATGCCGGTGGGAATAATTAGTACGGCGGTATAGGGACGGGAATTCACGAGGCAGTGGTGACAATCGCTTCGACTTTGACTTGATTATTCTCGGTATCCACTTCTGTGATTGCCCAACGCAAGGGTTCACCGCGTTTGGCTAATTCTTTTTCGATTTCTTGCTGCAGTTGTTGCGGGGTTTCCTGTAGGTCGATTTCGGCACTAATAAAGTGAGTGGTCATGGGAATAGTCCAGGATAGTTATCCCCTCAGTTTATCAAGATTTTGCCCTCTTGCGCTGGCTTATACAATCCTTATACTAAATCTGGTTATTAAAGACTGATTATTTATTCCCCTTTTTGACTTTTGCATGAGCAGAAAACGGGTTTCTCCGAGAAACCCGTTTTCTGTGCGTTACTCAACGGATTTAGTATTGTAGAACCCCCTTAAGCTATCCTGCACACTTTTCTCTTTTCGTCAAATTTTATGTTAGGAAAGATGTGACTAATAGAGAGACCACATTGAGTTTACTTGTACTAACTTGCTCGGCAATTTTCCAGCCATTCTTCTAAATCTTGTGGTGACTGAAAATCTAACAAAGCTTCTCCCAAGTTTTCTAACTGTTCTAGGTCAAGACTGCGAATATTGGGCAGTAATTCTGGAGAAATGTCCCCTATACGCCGATTTAATTGACGTAAAACGAGGTTAGCTTCTCCCTCTTGTCGTCCCTCTTGTCGTCCCTCTTGTAAACCTTCCGACCAGATTTCTTGATAGATAACGGATTCTTTCATGATGTCTTTCCTCAATAATCGTTGAATGATCTCTTTCTCTAATACTAACCCGGCCAGAATTGCGGTAGATGCAGCCAGATTACTTTGTTCTCGACTATCGCTGATTTGCTCGATTTCTTGGGCAATTTGCCGCAGTAAGTTTTCTTGTTTCTCAGCTTGAGCGAGTATGGCAAAGGGAAACAGTCCGGGAGCCTTTAATAAGGGTTCCGAGGGTTGTTCCCAGAGTCTAATCACTTCAAATTGATGAGAGGTTTTCCCTTGTTTATAATCATTCTGTCGGACTTTGGGGGAGTCACTTTTCCTTAGATAAATAACCACTTGATGGATAGGTTTATGGGGATAGCGTCGATAGAGTCTGGTGGCATAATCTAGCATTCTATAGGGAATGTCTTCTTTAGGGTCGGTTTGGAACTCGATATGTAAGATTAATTCTTCCGACTCTAAAAAGATTAAAGTATCAGCCCTAATTGGTTCTAGGGATAATTCTGAGGGTTTAATTTCTGTTAATTCTAAGGGTTTACCCAGTAACCAAGTGGCTAAGTCTCTCGAATATTCAAGGGCGATAAATTTACAGGTAGAATCATACATTTTTAATTCAATTATAGGTTAAGGCTGCTCTATATTTTAACAAAATTATCACCCTATCCCCAAAAATAACCAAAGGAGTTTTATTCGGGGAAGGGTATATCTAAACTCATTTGTTGTCCTTGGGTTTCCCTTTGTTTTTCGGCAGCTTTCAGGACTTCAAAGGTGAGGATAACATCGAGACGTTTTTTCTGTTCAAGTATTTCTTGTACTGTCACAATCTCAATTTTATCAACACTTTGACTCATGTAACGACTGCGATAAATTCCCGCAGATTTGGCTGTTTGGATCATATCTTTGCTGGGGGGTTTCAAGGTGATAAATATACCCAGGGCTGCCCCTTGTATTGTCATAGTTCCCTGTAGATCTCTGATGTCTCCCGATTTGACATTACCGGATTTTACTTGAAAAATAATTTTCTCGCGGTTGTCCTTATCTCCCTGAAAATAGGCAATAGCATCGATTCCTTTATCTGCCCCTTTTTTGTCATTAATCACTGCCCGGTTATTACTATAGGTTAAAACTGCCCATTTCTCAAATTCTTTGCGGGTACGATCATCGGGTTTAGTGGCTAATGCTTTGGCTGATTCTAGATCTTTAGGAATACCATTCAGTTCAATTTTATCTAAAACATTTTTACCAAAGGAGTCCTCTAGTCGCTTTAACATTAAGCTAATACTCTGATAGGTTATATCAATTCCAATCCAGTTTCTCTCTAATCTCTCTGCTACAGCGATAGTCGTTCCACACCCACAATAGGCATCTAAAATTATGTCTCCTTTATTGCTACTTGCTTCGATTATTCTTTCTAACAATGCCTCTGGTTTTTGCGTGGGATAACCGAGTTTTTCGGCAGCATGAGGACTTAAAGATTGAATGTCAGTCCATAAATTGGTAATAATAGAGCCTTCTTGCTCATTAAGATATCTTTTTAACTGTGGCCGTTTTTTTGTGTTAAATTGACCATCGGAATGGCGAGGATAATATATTCTACCCTGATCGTGTAACTGTTGCATCGTTTCTTTTTGGTAACGCCAGCCTTTACTAGGATAAGGAAACCCCATCCATTCATACATCATATTTGGCCGTGGATTCGGACTAGCCATATCACTTAATCTATACATTCCTCTCCCATCATTATCATTATGTCTATAAAATTTATCAACATAATTACTATCGTGTTCTCCGTACTGAGGATAGAAACTAGCTTGAGAAGATTTAACATAGTAAAAAATTATATCAACAATATCACAAAATTTCTTTTTTGCATCACTATGGGCTGATTGTCTTTTCCAGCTAATCTCATTTTTAAAATCACCCCCCTGAGAGCAAAAAACAGTATCTAAAACTATTTTTAAATAATGACTAGCAGTAGGATCGCAGTGGAGATAAAAGCTACCGGTAGATTTTAAAACTCGATGGATTTCCACAATCCTCAGAGTCATACTCACCAGATAAGCGAGAAGACTACCTTTACCCAAAACTTTGGTTAAACCGTCAATTAAATCGATAGTCTGACTGGTAAATTTACCCTGATAGTTGCTTTGAATTTCTTCTAACGCTTCGTTAGCGTGATTATCCCATGTCCAGGTATCCACAAACGCTTGTGCTTGTGCTTGATCTTCCTTGCCTAAGTTGTTATAAATTTGGTTGTAATTACGTTTAGAATTAAAGGGTGGATCGATATAACAAAGATCGATCGATTCATCTTTGATATATTTCCGCAGCACTTCTAGGTTATCACCGTAGTATAGTTTATTGACCATAGAGATTAAGATAATTGACCGCATCTCAATTGTATTATTATTCTCCCTTAAAGAGGGCGAATGCAATTCGCCCCTACAATAATATGAGTGTACTAATTAGAAGAACCGCATCGTGGTCAGTGAGTTGCTCGAACTGCGTGCGCCCAAAATTTAACCTAGTGTCAGCAGAAGTCCCTCTCGTAAACCTTCCGACTATAATTGATACTAGGCTTACCCCTAGAGATTATGATCGCAGTTCCCAACTACATCAGTCCTCAAGAATATCTCGCTATCGAGCGCCAGAGCCAGATCCGTCATGAATACCGACGTGGTTTGGTTTATGCGATGGCCGGCGGTACGGATAATCACGATCGCATTGCCTTCAATTTTCTCAAAGTCATTGACGAACATTTCGGCGACTCTACAGACTGTCGGTTTCACTCGGGTAAGGTCAAGGTTAACTATCAAGATCAGTTTTATTACTATCCCGATGCTTTTGTTACCTGCGATCCTCGCGATCGCCAAGATCGTTATCTGAAACGCTATCCGAAACTGATCGCGGAAGTGCTTTCCCCCAGTACGACTGCTTTTGACAAGGGCGAAAAATTCCAAGATTATCAACAGATAGAAACTTTAGAAGAATATGTATTAATTTCCCAAGAAATCCAGCGCGTGGAATGCCGTCGTCGTAATTCTCTGGGGATATGGGAAACGACTATTTACGATACGGGCGATCGGGTGATCCTGTCAAGTATTAACCTAGAGTTAGCGATCGCCGATCTCTACCGGGGAATAGATTAAAGTGTCAACTACTCTCAAGGGAGTTGAGAGCTTGCTGCTTCCATGGGAATGGATAGACAGCATTTAGTTTATTTGTACTAACTAGCTCGGCAATTTTCCAGCCATTGTTCTAAATCTTGTAGTGACTGAAAATCTAACAAAGCTTCTCCCAAGTTTTCTAACTGTTCTAGGTCAAGACTGCGAATATTGGGCAATAATTCGGGAGAAATGTCCCCTACACGCCGATTTAATTGACGTAAAACTAGGTTAGCTTCTCCCTCTTGTCGTCCCTCTTGTCGTCCCTCTTGTCGTCCCTCTTGTAAACCTTCCGACCAGATTTCTTGATAGATAACGGATTCTTTCATGATGTCTTTCCTCAATAATCGTTGAATGATGTCTTTCTCTAATACTAACCCGGCTAGAATTGCGGTAGATGCAGCCAGATTACTTTGTTCTTGACTATCGCTGATTTGCTCGATTTCTTGGGCAATTTGCCGCAGTAAGTTTTCTTGTTTCTCAGCTTGAGCGAGTATGGCAAAGGGAAACAGTCCGGGGGCCTTTAATAGGGGTTCCGAGGGTTGTTCCCAGAGTCTAATCACTTCAAATTGATGAGAGGTTTTCCCTTGTTTATAATCATTCTGTCGGACTTTGGGGGAGTCACTTTTCCTTAGATAAATAACCACTTGATGGAGTCGTTCCACACCCACAATAGGCATCTAAAATTATGTCTCCTTTATTCTCCCCCCCCGAATTTGTCAAGTATTCTCCGTTTTTTATTGATGAACACGGAAAAAGCCAATCAGGGAGAGACTAGAAAGGTTAGAAAGTTGAGATTTAACGAGTCCGTTGATGCGGTCTAAGAGCAAGCGCGGATGAAGAAATAAATGGCCATCAGTAGCAGAAAAATATAAAAAGTAATCCGCACCAATCGATCCGGTAATTTCGGTAAAAAACGAGTGGTTACTTGTACACCTAGAGAACCACCGATACCTAAAATAATCCCTTGTAGATAAAGAATATAACCGGCTTGGGCATGAGCGAAACAGGCGGCGATCGAATTGAGTAAAACCACACCTAAACTGGTGACAATGGCGATTTTGATCTTTTCTGCCAAAAAAATCATTTGTAGTGGCACCATGATCGCCCCACCGCCAATTCCGAAAATACCGGCTAGAAATCCAGCGATTCCTCCGGTTAGCAGACAGGCTAGATTAGGATGCAATCTAAGGGCAGAAACTGGCTCTTTTTGGCTTAAATTTTGCTTGAGATTGGTTAAATAGATATTGAGTAGTAAAAAACAACCAAAAGCCGCTTCTAGGAGGTGTTTGGGGCTAGATTTGACCAGATAGACCCCGATAAATGCCGTAAAAATCCCGGGTAAACCTAAGAGGAGAACTCGCTGCCATTTGAGGGAACCTAATCGCCAATTTTGGATCGTACCCCCTAGGGAAGTAAAAACGATCGCTAAACTGCTGGTAGCCACCGATTCCCCGTAACTGTAGCCCAAATTTAACAGGATCGCCACGGAGATAGTGCCACCCCCAATACCAAATAAACCCGCTAATAAGCCCGAAAAAACGCCTGTTATCAGTAAAATTAAGTAATAGTCTGCCATTATCTTCGGTTCATGGCCTTGAGGGGTCTGAATTTGCTATTATACATAGGGGCAATGGTAGAACATTTTCTCGAAGAAAGGGCTATTAACTAAAATTTAGTGATCAATGGGGCTAAATTATTGACAATCACCTGATATTTTTTCTGATTTAATTAGGGTTTGCTGAAAAAATAAGGGCGAAGGATTCGGATAGAAAATCTACGGTTTCAGCGATAGGTTATGCCCGAATGCTTCGCCCCTACAGGACTTGCACCTGTTTCGCAAAACCAGCCACTAAAACCCTTACCTCGTCTATATTTCACATTTATTCAGCAACTCCTAATTACATAACCTTTATCCCTGCACTGCTGAGAAACTTACCTATGACTAAAAGAGCTTTACTACTAATCAATCGTCACTCGCGCAAGGGTAAAGAAAACTTTGCTCAAACTGTTGATCTGCTCAATAATTGGGATTTTGAAATTATCAGCGTCCCTTTGAAAAAGGTAGAAGATATACCTTTTTTGCTGGAAAAATATCGCTCTAGTATTGATTTAGTTATTGTCGGTGGTGGCGATGGGACTCTTAATGCTATGGCGGATATGTTGGTAGAAACTCAACTGCCTTTAGGCATTATACCTCTGGGAACGGCTAATGATTTAGCCCGGACTTTAGGGATACCGAATTCTATTGCCGAAGCCTGTCGAATTATTGCGGAAGGTAATTTAAAATATATCGATCTAGGTTGGGTAAATAATAAATACTTTTTCAACGTGGCTAGTTTAGGATTAAGTGTGAAAATTACCCAAAAACTGAACAAGGGTTTAAAGCGACGTTTGGGGATTTTGGCCTACGCTTGGACAGCTTTACAGGTATTAAGTAAAACTCGTCCTTTTACCGCTATGATCCGTGTTGATGGTCAAAATATCAAAGTTAAAACCCTACAAATAGCGATTGGAAATGGTCGTTATTATGGGGGAGGAATGCCGATAGCTCACGATGCCCAAATCGACGATCAAAGGTTAGATTTATATAGCCTAGAAATTGAACACTGGTGGCAAATTTTCCCGCTTTTA
Organism: Microcystis sp. LE19-84.1B; assembly: GCF_027531875.1. Taxonomy (NCBI): domain Bacteria; kingdom Bacillati; phylum Cyanobacteriota; class Cyanophyceae; order Chroococcales; family Microcystaceae; genus Microcystis; species Microcystis sp. LE19-84.1B. The sequence continues at coordinate 19,686 of NZ_JAPZSR010000313.1, forward strand.
TGGACATTACCGCGAGGACAACAGGGTTTATTATCTTGGGTGAGAACTCTTAAGGGGAAAGAAATTCAAATTCAGACTCGTAAACCCCATAGTATCAACACCGATGGCGAAATTACTAGCACTACTCCCGCCATGTTTCGAGTTATTCCTAGCGTTTTAGGAGTCTATATTCCCCGTCAGAAAACACAATCTTAAAATTAACGAAAAGGAGGAGAATACAATAAACCCCCCTTTGTCCAAAGATTATTTAAACCTCGATCGAGTTGTAGGGGTTTACCGATTTCACGCTCATAAATTTCACCGTAATTACCCACCTGTTTTAAGACTCTTTGGGCAAAATCATTGGGTAAACCCATATCTTCACCTAACTTCTCATCAATACCCAAAAAGCGCCGAATACTAGGGTCTTTACTATCGGCAAAACTGGCAATATTTTGGGAGTTAATCCCGAATTCTTCCCCTTGAATTAAACTAAAAACGATCGAGCGGACGGCATTCGACCAAGCGGGATCACCATCGGCCACGGCCGGGGCCAAAGGTTCCTTCGATATTACCACTTCTAATAATTGATGATCCTGCGGTCGGGGAAAAACCGATCGCCGGGCTACCAATTGGGAGCGATCGGAGGTGACAGCCTGACAGCGCCCCGCCTGATAAGCTGTATATAAGGCCTCCACATCATCGGAAACGATCGGTTTATAACCTTGAACTCCCGCTTTTGCCATGGCATCGGCCAGATTTTGTTCCGTGGTGGTTCCCGACAGCACACAAATGGACTTTCCGCTTAAATCTTCTAATTTCTTAATATTACTGGCTTTCGTGGCCATAATTCCTTGACCATCATAGAAAACCGGGGTGATAAACTCCATCCCCAGAGCGGTATCCCGGTTAATCGTCCAGGTGGTGTTGCGACTGAGGATATCCACTTCTCCCGTCTGTACGGCAGTAAATCTCTCTTGGGGGCTAAGTTTACGATATTCGACTTTGGAGGGATCATCAAAGAGAGCCGCAGCGATAGCTCGGCAAATTTGCACATCTAAGCCCGAATATTCGCCTTTTTCATTAACAAAGCTGAACCCCGACACTTCTCCGTTAATGCCACAAATTAACTTACCGCGATTTTTCACCGTTTGCAAGCGGCCAGCATCGGGACTACTTGCGGTGTTAGAACTAGAATTAGATTGATTTTCCGTCCCACAGGCAGTAATTAGCAGTAAAAGCAGGGACAATGCACAAAAACGCCACTTTAGCATAGATATTCTCTGAAAAATTTTTTTAGTCACTTAATTTTAGCTGAAAGACCAGAGCAAGCTTAACACTATAGCCACGATCGCACCGATAACCGTATTGATCACATTGACCAATTCATTAGTTAACCACAGAAAGCGGGTTTGTAGGGTAGCGCCGATGAGACTTTCGATATTGGTAGCGATAAATGCCGCAATTACGCACCATAACACACCAAGAAGATCGATCGCACCGATAGCCCATGCTAACAGGGAAATCGCCGTGGCTGCCAGCAAACCGGCGATCGTTCCTTCCAAACTAACAGCACCTTCTGTTCCCCGGGGGACGGATTTAAAATTAGTAATCAGATAAGTAGTTTTACCGTAAGCTTTACCCACCTCACTGGCAGTAGTATCGGCTAATTTAGTGCTAAAACTAGCCACATAAGCGAGTATTAAAAGGTAATCCCAGGGAGAAGCGGCAAAAAGACTGAGGATAGCGCAAATTGCCCCCGCTAAAGCGGAACCCCAGACATTTTCTGGACCGCGTACCCCCGCTCTTTTTTCGGCGATTCCCTCCGCTTCCTTGCGCGCTAAACCGATGCGGGTGACAGTAGAGCCGACGAGGAAATAGAATAAAACAATTAGATAACCGCGCCATCCCAAGCTTCCCCAGACAATTACCCCTAGAACCCAAGCATGGAGATAACCCATCCGAGTTAAGAGCTTTTTTGGGGCAATTGCAGCGATTCCGAGGAGGACGGTATTGAGAAGAATAGCGACGAGCCAAGGATTGGTTAACATAGTATCTGGGCAAGTTTATATCCCCTATTGTATCGATCGAGTCGATGAAAACTAATCAACCCTATCAACCTCTTTTACTGCGAATTCTGCACGGATTAACGGGAATTGTCCTCATTGCCGCCATGGTTACGGCCTATTGGACCTATGATACTTTTGACGGTCGTTGGTTAAAACTGCCCCTACCAGAATATCAAGAAATTGAAAGTATTCATGGCACTTTTGGCCTCTATACTCTGATTATCTTTCCCGTTTTTGCTATCTATGCTTTTCGTCGCGGCAACAAAAGATTAATTCAAAGTGATTCTCTTAACAAATTAACTCAATTTGGTAAGCCGATTTGGTGGTATAGTCTCCATCGTTTAGTCAATACTTTGACTCTTTTTGCCCTAACTTTTGCTTTGTATAGTGGCCGGATGATGGATTCCAAATGGCTACCAGAAGGGGAATTAAATCACTTTTGGTATTATGCCCATTTGCTCAGTTGGTTAATTATGGCAGTATGTCTGGTGCTGCACCTGCTCATGACTGCTAAAGTGGGAGGAGTTCCCCTGTTATTGTCTATCCTTAAATGGGGTTTTCGTGAACAAGATAGCCCGAAATTATGGTTATCTCAATTACGTCAATGGGGGTTAAGTTTGCGTCTAGCCAATAGTTTTCAGTGGCTACAATCTCTTAACTTATATAAAGTCTTAGAAATTGTTGTTTTATTGGCTATTATAGCAGCTTGGATTATTCCCAAGTTTGACTAAGCTGTACTGTATTTAAACTGAGTATTGGGAATTTTAGTACAAACGTTCAAATTCCCTGCTACCCTCCTCTCCTATACCTTTTAAACAGGATTTAGTATAATTTATCGCTCCCGACGAGCAAGAATAATCATCGTCTTTGCTAAGGGAGCAATACGACCTATACGATAGATTTTATCTACCGATAAATTAGCTTCTGTTAACAGTTTTGTGATAGTTTTGACAGACCAGAATTTAATATGTCCGTGATCCCAAAGAGCGGTAAAATGCTCGTCCATCTTACCCGTAGCCGCTAGGGCCAAATTTTTGAGATAACTATGATAGGGAGTGGATATCAGCGCATATCCTCCGGGTTGCAGCAGATTATAAACGGTCTTAGCATAATCGCGCGGAGCATAGACGTGTTCTACCACTTCCAAACTAATTAGCAGCGGAAAAGTACCAAATTTACCAGCCAGATCATCATAGGCGGAGCCAACGTATAGATCAAGTTCAGGATAGGCTTTTTTTGCCTCTGCTATCCCCGATTCGGAAGGATCGCAGCCACTGACTTGAAATCCTTTTTCTGATAACCAATTAGCGATCGAACCGTTGCCACAACCGAGGTCAAAAATACGCTTTTCAGGAGGAGCAAGATCGGCAAAAATCTGACTTAGAGAGGGTAGCAAATAAGCGTGGGCAGTCCCACAGCAAGAATTTTGATAATGATAATAATCTGACATATCTTAAAATAGTTAATATGTAAGTATTTTTTGTGGTATCACCACTATCGCAGGGTAATACAAAAAGTAACTTTTGTCAAGGGTTTAGTGAAATTTATTGTCACATCCCATTGATAGGATATACCATAGTATTTTATCAATACATCGCATATACTATTGTCAATGGACATCCTGCAAAAATTAAAAACCTTTTCCTAGTTAGAAGTCTCCGAGCCATTGTTCTCCTAGTCAGAAGTCGTAAACTTAACATTAATAGCTGACCTCTGTTATCAGAAAACTTTAACAATTACCAAAGCGGATCGGAGTATAAATGAACAGTTAAAGAATCTTGATCGCCGGGGATACCAGTAATACAACTACAAATTTGAGTCCCATCATCTAATTCTACTTCACAAGCGTGACAGGAACCCATTAAACAGCCAGTAGGAATGTCAATTCCCGCTTTTTTGGCCACATCTAATAATAGTTCTCCAGTTTCCGCTTCCATGATGATATCATCGGGTAAAAAACGCACTGAAATAGTCATAATTTCTCCTTACAAATGAGCAAAAATAGGTGTAAGATTTAAATGTTCTTCCAATAAATTAGCCATAGTATCGAGGGTTATTTCTCTTTGTTCACTATAGTTAGCAATTCCCGTAGGCAAAGATAATAAACCGCGACGCTGACGTAGATGATTTAGCCAAGTTCTTCGCCAAGAACCATTATCAAAGATACCATGTAAATAACAGCCCCAAATTGACAGAGAATCATTGACAATTCCTAGACTAGCATCTTCCTCGAACATTTTTTGATAACCTGATTCACTTTCCCATTCGCTTATTCCTTGGTGAATTTCGTATCCTGTTACTGGTAAACCCCCTTGGGGAAAATTAGATAAAACTTGTCGTTGACGGGTAATTTTTTCGGCAGTAATTACCGTTTTTAACGGCAGTAAATTTAAGCCAGCTACCTCACTATCGGAACCTTCTCGATGGTCAGGATCCAGGATTAATCGCCCTAACATTTGCAAACCACCACAGATGCCAAAGATAATACCTCCCCTTTGGTGATAGGCTTGTAATTGATTAGCCATACCACTTTGATTAAGAGCAATTAAATCAGCGACAGTGGTTTTAGAACCCGGGATAATTACCCCATCGGGATCACCTAAAGATTCCTGTAATTCTAGATAACGGACATTAACCGTTGCTTCACCACAGAGAGGGTCAAAATCAGTAAAATTAGCGATATGAGGCAGACGAATGACAATGATATTTACTTCAGCTTTAGGTTTTTGGGCGGGGCGATCGAGTAAACTGAGAGAATCCTCGGCACTTAAAAAGATATCACTATAGGGAAGAACTCCCAACACGGGAATTTTTGTATAATCTTCTAGCCAAGTAATCCCTGAATCTAAGAGAGATTTTTGTCCGCGAAATTTATTGATCACAATACCTTTAATTAAAGCTCTTTCCTCCGGTTCTAATAATTCTAACGTACCGACGACGTGAGCAAAAGCCCCCCCGCGATCAATATCCACCACTAAAATAGTAGCGGCATCCAGATATTTAGCCACCCGCATATTAGTTAAATCCCGATGTTTGAGATTTATTTCCGCCGGACTTCCCGCACCTTCACAGACAACTAGATCAAATTCTGTTGATAATTTAGCTAAAGATTCTTTAATTGCTTGCCAACCTTGGTCAAAATAATTCTGATAATAATCCGCTGCCGTAGTGACACCAACAGCCTTGCCTTTAATAATCACCTGAGAGGTCATATTTCCCTGGGGTTTTAATAAAATTGGGTTCATTTCTACCCGGGGGATTGTCCCCGCGGCCCATGCTTGCACCGCCTGGGCGTGACCCATTTCTCCCCCTTCGGCGGTAACATAGGCATTAAGAGCCATATTCTGACCTTTAAAGGGTGTTACCTGCCAACCTTTCCGGTTGAATAAACGACATAAAGCCGCAGTTAAAAAAGATTTACCCGCGTGGGATGTTGTCCCCACCACCATAATTGCTTTCATCTAGTTTTTTTAATTGAGTATTTTCAGTAAACAGTAAACAGTAATAAGTTAACAGTAAACAGTTGATAACTGATAACAATGACCGAATCTACAACCTAATTTGTTAAGCTAAAAGCTTTGATGTACTTAGTTTATAAACTTTTTTGGCAGGAGAATTGCCAGATTCTTTCTCTTGCCTCTTGCCTGTTGCCTCTTGCCTTCAGAAGCTAATAACTGATAACTGATAACTGATAACTGATAACTGATAACTGATAACTGATAACTGATAACTGATAACTGATAACTGATAACTGATAACTGATAACTGACTCCCGACACCATTAAAAAGAAAACCAACGTTGCAGAGTATTGAAAAATCTTTGCCAGAAAGTGGGTTTAGGGAAAAAGTCCCCTTGGGGTTGCCATTTTTCTATTAATTTCCTCCCCAAAGGAGTGAGACGAAAACTATCGGTTATCCCCTGTCCATCTACTTCGCGTCGCAAAATTCCCACTTTAATCAACCAGAGAAGATAGCTTTCCACTGCTGCTTCCGTCAGCAGTCTGGAAGTATAACTTTTTTCTAAACCCCCAGCACCCGGAATGCTTAAAAGTGATACACTTTGCTCCAGCATAGCGGCGAATAGGGTGACACGGAAAGGGGAACAACAGAGGGCCCGTTCGGCCCTAGTGATGGTAGCATCAGGATAATTGATGGCGGTAACGGTGGGAGTCGATAGGCTCATAGATTCCGGTCGTTTAGCTATTGATAAACTCATTGTTACATTGATCTGGCCTCAACCCCCATCAACCTCAATCACGGATAAAATAGGGATGAAGTGTTAAGTAGCTTGAGTGTTTATGCAGTCTCCCGAACCGTTCGATAATAAATATACCCCAGAGGAAGTGGAAGTGGAAATTGAAACCGACGATTTCCCCCCCGTTGATACCCGGGTTAGTTTCACTGCCACTGTTGAAAAAGCGAAAACTTGGTACGGCAGCCTGTCCACACCAGCACAGGTAGTTGTGGCAGTGGCGGGGGTTTTTGTGACTTTTTCGATTTTAACGGCAATTTTACGGCTAGTTAGCGCAGTTTTAAGTGCTTTAATCCTCGCCGCTATCTTTTATCTTATCTATCGTTACATCCTCAAACCGAAAGTTTAGTCGGCTATGCACATTTTCTGTTCAATGTCAAGAGTTTGGTTGATAAAAAAAATTTATGGAAAAAACAGACACCAGAGATATCTTGGGGGAAAATGCCGCTAAGTTGGGACTGGCCCAGATCCAGCGTCATCTATTTCTCTGCTGCGATCAGACTAAGCCAAAATGTTGTGACAAGGAAGAAGGGTTAGAAGTGTGGGATTATTTAAAGAAGCGGTTAAGTGAATTAGAACTCGATCGCCCCAGTGCCGACCGTCCGGGCTGTATTTTTCGCACTAAAGCCAACTGTTTGCGGGTTTGCAGCCAAGGCCCGATTTTATTAGTGTACCCGGAAGGAGTCTGGTATGGAAGGGTAAACAAGGAAGCGATCGAAAGAATTATCCAAGAACATCTAATCGGTAATCAAATCGTCACCGAATATGCTTTCCTTTGCCACGATTTACCAGCAATCTCCCTGAACTGTTCCAGAGAAGAACCCGAAACAATAGAGGAAAACAGCGTTAAAACTAGCTGAAACCCTAATTAACTACACATATCTAACTACCTTTTACCTTTTGCCTGTCGATCCTTTGTCCGTCTCCATTCCCCCAACCCTGCAGCATGGAAAAATAGCGATGAAAGAGACCAACAAAGACAACAAACAACTTTTATTAATCGACGATGACCCAAATTTAATACTTTTGGTGAAGGATTATCTAGAGTTTCGTGGTTATAGGGTGACAACCGCAGAAAACGGTCGGGAAGCCCTAGCAATCCTCGAACGCGGGGCAAATGCGGCCAAAGCAAGGGAAATGCCCGATATCATTATCTGTGATCTGATCATGCCGGAAATGGATGGTTATGCCTTCCTCGAAACAATTCGTCGGGACAGTCGTTTTAGTGGTCTTCCCGTGATTTTTCTCTCCCCTAGTGGTCAAAGTCAGGACAAGGTGACAGGTTTAACCGCTGGGGCCGATTTTTATCTGGTTAAACCCTTTGAACCAGAAGAATTAGTGTCCCTGGTGGAGTCTTCCCTCAAACAAGCGGGCCGGTTGCCGAAACGCATCACCCGCATCCATTCCGAGGATGTCACCCCTGTTCAGGTTCCGGGTGATGTGGAATTAACCCCAACGGAGTTAAAAGTAGTACAATTGGTCGCCCAGGGACTGGTTAATCGGGAAATCGCAACAAAACTCAATGTTAGTCAACGGACAATCGAAAGTCATGTGTCGAATATGCTTCATAAAACCGGCCTTCATAATCGCACGGAATTGACCCAATGGGCGATCGAAAGTAATAAGCTGTTGACTATCTAGGGTTTGCGGCAAAAAGTTTTTTTGCATACCCTCAATAGTCAACAACTTATCAGGGGTTAGGTCAGGTGATTGTCAACTCAGCTTTTTTTGGCATTAAACATCCCTGAGATTGTCCTGGTCTGCTAGTTGCGATCGCTCTTTTTCTAGGGCCAATTCCGTTTCCAATTCTTGGCTGAGGAAATAGTTGAGGAAAGTTCGGATAATAGCGATGAGGGCGAGTTTTGCCAAGGCTTCTAGAGTTGGTGTGACGGTGGTAGCCACGATGTCTCCACCTAACTGAAACTCTAGGGCTAAAGATAGCCAAGTACCAAAACGAATGCGAAATTGATTGAAGGAAAAAGAAGGATGACTGCGACGGTGACGATTAGACTGCCAAGCTAATTGTAGAGTTTTAATTAGTCCGATTACCACACAAGCGATTGAAAGACTTTCTAGGCAAAACTTGATGATTGCCACAGCAGAGATCAAGCCTGTTTCTAAAGTTGCTAAAAATTCCATACCCAACAGATACCCTCTTATCGGATAAACCAACCTACCATCTAAGGAAGTTTGTCCAATGGCAGTTAGAACAGGTTTCTCGCCTGTTCTAACCTATGGCTGACTTAAGCCGGTCTTCCCTCCACCACCTTATCAATTAAACCGTAGGCGACGGCTTCCTCGGCGGAGAGGAAATAATCGCGGTCCGTGTCTTTTTCGATGCGTTCGATGGTTTGTCCGGTGCGATTAGCCATAATTTCGTTTAATTGCTGGCGAATACGCAGGATTTCCTTAGCTTCAATGTCGATATCCGTCGCTTGCCGGCGCCCGGTTCCCCCCATGGGTTGGTGAATCATAATCCGCGCGTGGGGAAGAGCGAGACGCTTACCCGGACTACCAGAAGCCAGTAAAAATGCTCCCATAGAGGCCGCTAATCCCACACAGATAGTCACCACTTCCGCTTTGATGTACTGCATGGTGTCGTAGATGGCCATACCGGCGGTAACGGAACCCCCCGGCGAGTTGATATAGAGATAGATGGGTTTAGTGGGGTCTTCCGAGTCGAGATAAAGCATTTGGGCCACAAGGGCATTGGCTAACCCGTCGGTGACTTCCTGCCCCAAAAAAAGAATGCGTTCCACCGAAAGACGGCTGTAAATGCTAATCCACTGTTCGTATTGGCTACCAGGCAGACGGTAGGGAACTTTTGGCACACCGATAGGCATAATTGGTAACAACTCCTGCTAATTTGTAATAAATCTTAACTAACTTGGGCGAGGGGTTTCGGTAGTTCCTTGCGACTTTCGAGAACGAGATCGATTAATCCGTAGTCTTTCGCCTGTTGTGGGGTGAGATAGAAGGTGCGATCCATATCTTTCGCCAGTTTTTCGGTGGTTTGACCCGTATTTTTCGAGAAAATTTCCAACATCGTCTGTTTATTGGCGATTACCTCCTTGGCGCGAATCTGGATATCGGTGGCTTGTCCCTGGGCCCCGGTGCGATTTTGGTTGAGAACAATGGTAGCGTGGGGTAAGGAGGCGCGAAAACCCTTGGTTCCTGCGGAAAGAATCATCGCTGCAGTTCCCATGGCCTGTCCGATACAGATAGTATGAACGGGAGGTTTAATGTAGTTGAGGGTGTCACAGATGGCGAAAGCTTCGGTTTCGTAGCCGATCGCGTCCCCCGTGTACCAGGATGTGCCGGTAGAGTTGATATAGAAGAAAATCGGTTTTTCGGGATCGTCAAATTGCAGGTAAAGCAGTTGCGCGATAATTAGTTCCGTCACGTCCACCCCGACATTGCGCTTGACATCATCGGAGGAAAATAAGGGCAACCCCAGATAGACAATTCTCTCTTTGAGCAGGAGAGATTCCAAGTCCGGTGGTGGTGTCCGATAGGCTGCATCCCCATAATAGGCAGTTTGTACCGCTTTAATCACTGAGTTCATCGAGTTTTTCCGTCATACACAGTATCCTGCTTTTGATTTTAACTTAGTGTCAGCAGAAGTCCCTCCCTTGAGCGCGACGGGATGAATGTTGACACTAAGTTCAATCCAGTGGCAGCACACTTTGTTCTTTTTGTCAAAAAAACTTTCTCTTTGCAACAAAACTACACAATTAATTGATCAACGGGTTGGGTTTTAAAAGGCTCTTTAACCCCCATTTATTGCTGTTCCCAAATAGGTCACTGTAGATTTAGCAAGGGTTTTCAGGATTACCAGATAGCTAAAAACTCCAAAAAGCACGGAGAAACCCATCATTTCATACTGCGAAATTATACCATAATCGCTGGAAGTATTGCAACCTCGTAAACAAATGAGAATTATTTTCAATAAATTCTTAAGAAAAGATAAATATTGCGAAATGTAAATTTAAATATTCTCAACTATTAAAGCTTGTTTGATATAAAAAACTTATAATACTAAATCCGTTGAGTAACGCACAGAAAACGGGTTTCTCCGAGAAACCCGTTTTCTACTCAGGCACTCATGCAAGAGGCAAAAGAGGGAATAAACAATCAGTCTTTAATAACCAGATTTAGTATGAATCGCCTTCTAGGTGAGCAACTCACATAAGCTGTGAAAACCCAAAAAAAGGGCGAACAAAATTCACCCTAACAGACACAGTAATCATCCTACAAAGTGCTGATAAACTGA
>NZ_JAPZSR010000168.1:0-1458 GCF_027531875.1 Microcystis sp. LE19-84.1B
ATAATTAGAGGGAGATCATCTATTCGTTCTGACTGTGTTTGTGACGTAATTGCTCGACTCCTTGTTGGCCAACACTTGACTACACAAGGATTTTAACCTTTTTTGCCCACCTTACCCCTTCAATTTAAGCGAACGGTGAGAAACGACCCCACCTGTCCCCCGATTCCCTTACCATAACGTGGAAAAAAAATCTACATCAAAAGTAGTGGACATTGGCAAAAAAAAAAAATATGATATGGGAGGGTACGTTGTACCCTTTTGACTGTCCCTAGCCTTTTAAGGAGATTTTCCCGTGAAACTCACTATCAAAACCCTTGTTTTATCCACTACCACTTTCGGCTTAATGTGGGGTGTGGCACAAAACGCCCAAGCTGCTACTCTAATTCCTGGAGTCACTGCCTCAACGAACATATCAACACAATGGAGTCTAAACGATGCCGTCAACGGCCAAGGGCTGCCCGGTAACACTCCGAGTCTTACGGGAGATCACGGGCAGTCGCTGATTGGTAATTCTTGGCGGTCAGATACTTTAACTAACACGCAGGGCACCACAATTCCCTCAGGTACTATCACTTTTAATCTCAATGGTAGCTATAATCTATCTGGGTTTACTTTCTGGAACCTTGGCGGTGGTAGTGCCGAGCTTACCCGTCAGGGAATTAAAAGTGTGACGATTGAATACTCCAACAACGGTGGAACAACTTGGAGTACCCTGAGTGGCGCTCCTATGTCCTTTACGCAAGGAACTTTTGACCCATTTTTCAATCAGACCCCACAGACGTTCAGTTTTGTCTCAGTCGCTGCGACTAATGTTAGATTTACTAATCTGAGTAACTTTGGGGTATTCGATAACCCCAGCGCGAACAATCGCATTGGCTTCTCAGAGATTCAGTTTGCTGCAACCAAAGTTCCCGAACCTTCTTCCTTGCTTGCTCTGTTAGCCTTTGGTTTAGCGGGCGTGAGTTTGGGAAAAAGAATTTAACTTAGTCTCAGCATTCGTCCCTCGCTAGAAGTCCCTCGCTTTTAGGGATGGGATGAATGCCCAACATATAGACAATTCTCAAAAACCGATGCTCCGATAAACAGATCTTGACCACTATTCCTTAAGCGATAACCGAGCTTAGGCGAGTCGTAAGGTGAGATGCTCCCCGACGAGAAACCGAGAAATCCTTTGTCGAAAGGTATTATTTAATCTTTCAATAGGATTAGTTTGACCAGTTTCTTTTCCGACCGATCGATGAGGTTTACGAGGAATTACTGTCTTATAGGACTCCCAAAAGTCTGTGTAAGCAACAGCACATTGTCGCTCAACTCCTGGAAGACTTTTCCCGATCTTTTTAGCTGATTCACGGCTTCTATCTCCTCAATAACAACCAATTATTTCTCGGGTAGTTCTATCGATAGCTAACCAAATATATACCTTGATTTTCTGAGAAAATACGAATGACCATAACTCAT
>NZ_JAPZSR010000047.1:0-2924 GCF_027531875.1 Microcystis sp. LE19-84.1B
CGGTTTCTTGGGTGAAAGCTTCTGGGGAGTTTAATCCCCACCATCCGCTTGAAGATTGCCAATTCCAGTTATTATCTAAACTCCACAGATGGAGATAATTACCATCGTTATATTTCCATAAAACTTGATTGACTCCGTTGATGGTTTCTACTGCTAAAGTTTGCCAACCCGGATAGATATTTGTGGTAATCTGAGTCCCCCCAATTTTAATGGCTGTGGGATTGTTATTACCAATTTGAGCGTAAAGTTTATTAGTCGCGTCTTGGACTAATTTGGTGTTACCGAAAGCTTCGATTGGGGTGTAGGTTTGACCAATGACTCCATCACCATTAAAGTCTTGTTGAAAGTCGGTTTCTTGGGTGAATGCTTCCGGGGAGTTTAATCCCCACCATCCGCTTGAAGATTGCCAATTCCAGTTACTATCTAAAGTCCACAGATGCAGATAATTACCATCGTTATATTTCCAGAGGACTTGATTGACTCCGTTGATGGTTTCTACTGCTAAAGTTTGCCAACCTGGATAGATATTTGTGGTAATCTGAGTCCCCCCAATTTTAATGGCTGTGGGGTTATTATTACCAATTTGAGCATAGAGGTTATTAGTCGCGTCTTGGACTAATTTGGTGTTACCGAAAGCTTCGATTGGGGTGACACTGATATCATCATTTTGGATAGTGCCAATAGCAGTAGCAGTGGTAATGGTAGCTCCGTTGGTGGGATTGGAGAGGGTGACGGTAAAGTTTTCGTTCGGTTCTACTGTTGTATCTCCCTGAACGTCAACAGTAATTACTTGACTGGTTTCCCCCGCCGCAAAACTCAAGGTTCCTGAAGGTAACAATCCCCCGACAAAATCAGTGGCATTGGCAGGATTGCTGCCGCTGCCGGTAACTGCCCAGTTAACGTTATTGCTTCCCGTGGTATTAACCGCACGAGTGACGGTGAAGGTGAAGGCTTTACTGCCACTGTTGCCTTCGGTTTGACTGGCATTGGTGGCGGCAATAGCGAGGGTGGGAACTGTGGGACCACCCACATTTAAGGCCCACAATTCAAGGCCGTTAACGCCGTCATCGGCAGTGAAGTACAGGGTGCTGCCCACCGCCGTTAGAAAGCGGGGGTCGGAGCTAGAGGAACCGGGGCGGATGTCGCCTACCAGAACCGTACCGGCCGCCGTGCCGTCGCTCTTCCATAATTCATAACCGTTAACGCCGTCATCGGCAGTGAAGTACAGGGTACTGCCCACTGCCGTTAGATAGCGGGGGGAGAAGCCATAGGAACCGGGGCTGATATCTTTGACCAGAACCGTACCGGCCGCCGTGCCGTCGCTTTTCCACAATGCATAACCGTTTACACCGTCATTGGCCCGGAAGAACAGGGTGTTGCCCACCGCCGTCATCTGGGGGAAGAAGTCAAGGGACCTAAAGGAACCGGGGCGGATATCTTTGACCAGAACCGTACCGGCCGCCGTGCCGTCGCTCTTCCATAATTCATAACCGTTCACGCCGTTATCGGCAGTGAAGAACAGGGTGCTGCCCACTGCCGTTAGATAGCGGGGGTAGGAGCCAGAGGAACCGGGGAGGATATCTTTGACTAAAACTGTACCGGCGGCCGTGCCGTCGCTCTTCCATAATTCAGTACCGTTAACGCCGTCATCGGCAGTGAAGTATAGGGTACTGCCCACTGCCGTTAGATTGCCGGGGGGGCGGATGTCGGCCACCGCAACTGTACCGGCTACCGTGCCGTCGCTCTTCCATAATTTATGTTGCAAACCGTTGTTATAGGCAGTGAAGAACAGGGTATTGCCCACTGCCGTCATATTGTCGAACAAGGCACCGGGAGCAGCAAAGTTGTCACTGACCAGAACCGTACCGGCCGCCGTGCCGTCGCTCTTCCATAATTCCCTCGAGCCGACATTGAAGAACAGGGTACTGCCCGCCGCCGTCAGATTGCCGGGGAAGGAGCCAGAGGAACCGGGAAGGATATCCTTGACCAAAACTGTACCCGCCGCCGTGCCGTTGCTCTTCCATAATTCAGTACCGTTAAGGCCGTCACGGGCGGTAAAGAACAGGGTGTTGCCCACTGCCGTTAGATTTTTGGGGGAGCGGATGTCGGCCACCGCAACTGTACCAGCTACCGTGCCGTCGCTCTTCCATAATTCATAACCGTTAACGTCGTCATCGGCGATGAAGTACAGGGTACTGCCCACTGCCGTCAGATTTTTGGGGTAGGAGCTAAAGGCACCGGGACGGATATCTAATAAAAAAGGAGTTGACATGATTTTTTCCTGAATAAAGGGTGAAAATTAAACAGTTAAGTAGTGGTGCAAAATAAATTTCCTAGTGAAGAAAGGCACTCATGCAAGGGGGGGTTAGATTTGTGTAATTAATTTTGCTTAGGTACTTAAGCCAACCCACGTTTATCTCTGGTATAGATTAGAATCGATTATTAACATTGATTTTTGCTTATGATTTATTATGGTTTCAGTGGGTATTAATAGAAGTCATGACGCTGACCTAGAAAGATTACTGCGGCTATTTTACTCAAAGAATCGTCAATCTTTCAAGGTTTCTATAACAAAAATTAACATTTATTACAAGAAACCCGTTTTCTCAAAGACAAGAAACCGGGTTTCTCAAAGAAAACGGGTTTCTAAATAGGTTCTCAAAGAAACCCGGTTTCTAAATACCAAAGAAAACGGGTTCGTCAAAGAGTTTCTCAAAGAAACCCGGTTTCTCAAGAAGTTCTAGGATTGGATTTTTGCCAAAGACTGCTTAAATTCTGTGAGGGAATTAGCGGTAGCTGCTAATTTAACAATCTCTTGTAATGTAGATAGTACCGAAACTTTATTCAGGTATTGTTCCACATCTAAAGGAACTTCACCTAAGCGAGCTTGCAAAACTGTTTTGACAAAATCACGAGCATTTTCT
>NZ_JAPZSR010000145.1:0-19249 GCF_027531875.1 Microcystis sp. LE19-84.1B
CAACCAAAAGAAGTCAAGTTGTATCCCTAACAAGGGAACAGTCAAACTAGGAGCCGTGTGAGGTGAAAGTCTCATGCACGGTTCTGAATGGGAGGGGAGGTCGGTGACGACCTTCTCGACCCCTAATAGTATCATGATAACTTTAATTTAAGCTCTTGACATTCTTGGCGGGAAGTGCTGCCACAAGTGTTGAAGAAAAAGGGAAACATAGACTAAGAGGCCTGCTATAACTCTACGTCTCCTATCTTGACGAAAATTTTTAAAAAAGTCTAACCGTTAAGTCGCCATAATAACCACAGACCTAAACCAAAACCGAAAAAGTTAGGCAGCCAGGCAGCTAGGAAGGGGGAGAGGGTGGCAGTTAGTCCCAAGCTGCCCACTAAGAAGTTTAAGAGATAATAGAGGAAAACAATGGCGACACTGAGACCGAAACTGGTTCCCCGACTAATTCTTTGCGGTAGAGAACCCAAGGCACAGCCGATGGTGGCAAAGACGATACAGACAAAGGGAAAGGCGATTTTTTGCTGGATTCGCACTTGAAAAAACCTGACTCTCTTATCATCGCCACTGAGTTTGAGCAGTTGCACATATTCGATCGCCTGTGGTATGTTCATCTCGTAGGGATCGCGGCTTTGACGAGCAAAATCGAAAGCGGAGCGAGATAAAGCGATTTTTTCGGTTTTAAAGGGGATAACTTGGCTATAGGAGGCGTTAGGGGGGGTTAATTCATAGATAATGCCGTTAAAAAAGTCCCAGACGTTATCGACGGCATTCCAACGGGCCGAATCGGCGATAATAATTTGATTTAATTCTTGTTTTAGCCAACGGATAACGGTGACAGTTTTCATTTTTTCCCCGTCAAATTGTTCGGCATAAAATAAACTTCTTAAATTACGATTAATCGTACCATTTTCTAGGGTTTTTATTTCATAATCGGGATAATAAAAGTCTTTGTTTTTCCAAAAATTTGCTTCTTTATTAATTTTCTGCACTAAAATTTCTGTGGCTCGATAATTAGCATTAGGAACCACATATTCGTTTAATAAAAATGTCACCACTGTAACTATTAAACTCAGGCAAAAAGTCGGTATAAAAAGACGGTAAAGAGTGACTCCACAGCTTTGCAGGGCAACGGTTTCGCTATCACTACTTAAACGTCCGTAGGTGATTAAAGTAGCCAGCAAAAGAGAAACTGGCAGGGAATAAGTAACAAATTCTGGCACTTTTAACAGGAGAATTTCTAGGGCTGAGACAAGGGGTAGATTAGCATCAACTACCTGATTAGCTAAATCAGAAAGATTGCCGATCGCTACTCCCAAAGAGGCAAATAAACCAACACTAAATAAAAATGGGGGTAGTAGTTGGCTGATCAGATAGCGATCAATGAGGGCAATACCTCCATTTACCCAGTAAGAAATCTTTTTCTTAATCATTGATTTTGGTTAACTCACTCCTCTTTCATCCCATTTCCTAACCCGCAGCCGTCTTGCCTATACCTTCGGTTAGCCTATCATATTTTGTCTTTGACGAAAAACACCGCCAGAAGTTGTATGATTGCGGGGAGAGTGGACAGAAGTAAGGATTTGGGTGAGTGTAGATAATTTTTCTGTTCCTATTCCCCGATCATCCCTAGGTGAATTATGCTGCTAAACTGGCAAACTTTTACTATTCATAAACGAGTACCTTTAACGATTAGTCGCGGCACTACCAGCAAAAATACTAATATCTGGCTGCAAATTAGCGAGGAAAATATCGAAGGTTGGGGAGAGGCATCCCCTTTTGATATTACCAGCGAGGAGAAAAACCCCGATAAAATCCTGCAAGAATTAAACTCGATCGCTCCTATTTTACAATCTTTTCACCCCTGTCAACGCCAAGAAATTGAGAAAATTTTATGGCAAAATCAGATATCTTCGGCTACTCGTGCCGCTATTGACACGGCACTGCACGACTGGTTAGGCAAAAAAGCTAATTTACCTCTCTGGCAAATTTTTGGACTCGATCGCTCTTTGATTCCGCCGGTTTCTGTTACTATCGGTTTAAATTCTCCAGAAAATGTGGGGAAGAGGGTGTTAGATTGGCTAGAAATCGGCGATTTTAGCTTATTAAAAGTCAAATTAGGCTCACCGGACGGTATAGAAGCCGATCGAGCTATAATTCTGGCTATTAAAGAAATTGTCCCCCATTTGCCCCTAACTGTCGATGCTAATGGTGGTTGGAAATTGAGCGATGCGGTGAAAATGTGCCAATGGTTAGAGGAAAAAGGCGTTATTTATGTGGAACAACCCCTATCCGTGGGACAAGAACGAGATTTAATTGATTTATACCAAAAATCGCCCCTACCTATCTTCGTCGATGAAAGCTGTTTTTCTAGTCAAGATATCCCGAAACTGGCCGATCGAGTCCACGGCATTAATATTAAACTAATGAAAGCTGGTGGATTAGCCGAAGTACAGAGAATGATTCATATTGCCCAAGCTTGCCGACTGCAAATTATGTTCGGATGTTACTCTGATAGCAGTTTAGCCAATACTGCCCTAGCACATCTTGGCCCGCTTGTCAACTATCTTGACCTAGATAGTCATTTAAATTTACGCGATGATCCCTTTACGGGTTTAAGCTTGGAAAAGGGACGTTTACAACCAAATAATTTGCCCGGTTTGGGTGTTAGTTTACGGACAGAAGATGACTAATTATTTGACTCCTGACAAGAAAGTAGCGATTCTTCTCCACGAAGGAATCAAAGGAACTCGCGGCAAAACTGGGTTAAGTTATCTGCGTTACGGGAAAGCGCAGGTAGTGGCGATTATTGACGCAGAAAGCGCCGGCAGTACCTTAAAAGAAGTGGCCGGAATCGATCGCCCCTTGCCGATTGTTGCTAGTGTTAAGGAAGCTCTAACCTATCATCCCGATACCCTGTTAATTGGCATCGCACCCTCAGGAGGCATTTTACCACCGGATTGGCTAGAAGAAATCAAAGAGGGGGTAAAAGCAGGGTTATCCCTCGTTAATGGACTCCATACACCCCTAAAACCCCTTTTTTCTCAGCTTAAACCGGATCAATGGATTTGGGATATCCGTCTGGAACCCCAAGACTTAAAAATTGGGCAAGCGCGGGCGAAAAATTTAACCTGTCAGCGTATTCTAACGGTAGGCACGGATATGAGTGTGGGCAAAATGTCCACTAGCATCGAATTACACCGAGTTGCCCAAGAAAAAGGTCTAAAATCGCAATTTTTAGCCACTGGACAGGGGGGAATTATGATCGCGGGAAAAGGTGTACCCTTGGATGCGGTGCGCGTCGATTATGCTGCTGGTGCGATCGAGGCTTTGGTGTTAGAATCAGCGGAAAATAACGATATTCTGTTTATTGAGGGTCAAGGCTCGCTATTACACCCTGGATCCACTGCTACCTTGCCCTTAATGCGTGGCAGTCAACCAACGGGGTTAATTCTCGTCCATCGCGCTGGACAAATTCATATCAAAGATTTACCCGATATTCCCATCCCTCCCCTAACGGAAGTGATTAAACTCTGCGAAATGACTGCCAGCGCTGGGGGAAGTTTCGGGGAGGTGAAGGTAAAGGGGATTAGTTTAAATACTTTTCATCTTAGTCCGGAGGCGGCAGTTAAAGCTATAGAAACTGTGCAGGAGGAAACGGGGTTATTTTGTACTGATGTTGTCCGTTTTGGCGGTCAAGGGTTATTATCAGTGATCAGTGATCAGTAAACAGTAAACAGTGATCAGTTAATGACTCCTGTTATCCTAAAAACGGCGATAGATGGGGAGTTTTGCCTTGCTAAATCAGCAAATAGGGATAAAATCAAAACAAATTAGTTTTTCGGCGACCATATCATGTTAACCCCATCGGATAGTAAATTATCTAAGCAGCAGCAGATTCTCTCGGCTGTTTCCGAAGAGGAACTGCTTAAACAGCAACGCATTCAGGAAGTGCTATTGTTAATAGATAGTTTATTCCAAAGAGAGGAAGCGACTTTTAGGATTATCATCGACTGTCTTTACGATGTGGGTTCGTTAAATTTAATTAATAAAAAGTTTCATCGTCGTTACTTAAATTTTATTATGAAAGCGATCGCTCGTTTTTCTAAGCCTATATTCAGAATTTATGCTCTCTATTGGGTGAAAAAAAATAGCCCCAAATTAATTACTAATTGGTTGGCTAGTAAGGTTAAATTCTAGATCGATCCCCCCTTAATTCCCCCTTGATAAGGGGGGTGCCGATCCCCCCTTAATCCCCCCTTGATAAGGGGGGGAACTGACAATTTTTAACAGGTGCATCTCAATTTGGTCGAAATATCTAGATGACATTTTGGGCGCACGCAGTGCGCCCCTACCATTGGCGCAATAATATTATTGTAGGGGCGAATTGCATTCGCCCTCTTTGAACAACTTCTGCTGCTCACCTATAGGTGAGAGAAAATCAGAAATATTGAGATGCACCCATTTTTAACACCTACCTACCTATAAACCCCGGAGACAGTAATCAGCACCAAAAAAACTGTTTCGGCAAACCCTAGCTAGGGACTTAAATTTGCACCTGTCTGAGATGACGACGGGGATCGGTGGTACGCTGAGATTTAATTTTCTCGTATAATTCCCGTTCGATCGCCGTTAATTCTTTGGGAGTATCGATGACAATTTTGACTAATTGATCGCCGCGTTGTCCTTTATTATCGATCCAACCTTTGCCGCGTAAGCGTAGGGATTGACCGGAACGAATACCGGCGGGAATTTTTACCGTTACCAGGCCATCGGGGGTAG
Source organism: Microcystis sp. LE19-84.1B (assembly GCF_027531875.1). Taxonomy (NCBI): domain Bacteria; kingdom Bacillati; phylum Cyanobacteriota; class Cyanophyceae; order Chroococcales; family Microcystaceae; genus Microcystis; species Microcystis sp. LE19-84.1B. Next base: position 4,783 of record NZ_JAPZSR010000145.1, read on the forward strand.
GAACTTCAATTGCTGTGCCTAAAACTGCCTCATCGGGAGTAATCGGGACTTCACAGGTTAAATTATCGCCTTCAAAAGTAAAGAAAGGATGGGGTTCTAATTCCACATCGAGAAATAGATCTCCCCGTTGTTTACTCAAGGGATCGATTAGTCCTTTACCCCGTACCCGGAGACGATTACCGGTTTTGGTTCCTGGGGGGATTTTGATATCGATCATTTCTCCGGCTAAATTAACCCGTTTTTGTACTCCTCGTAAAGCTTCCCCAAAACTCAGACGCAGTTTAGCGGTGGAGATACCAGAAGTGACGGATTGCGGTGGAGTACGAGCGCCGGCAAAGTCGTTAAAATTGCTAAAATCGCCAAATCCTCCCCCCGGAGTCCCGTAGGAATGGGAACCGGGGCGAGTACCGCCGGAGCGACCCATGCGACCGAGCAGTTCATTGATAAAATCATCAAAGGTGCTGTACTGGCTAAAGTCAAAACCGTCGGAACCGAAGTCAACCCCCGGATTACCACCAGGCCAATTCGATCGCCCGGACTGTTGCCAATATTGTCCAAATTGATCGTATTTTTGGCGTTTTTCGCTATCGGAGAGGACTTCGTAAGCTTCACTAATTTCTTTAAAACGTTCTTCGGCGCTTTTATCGTTAGGATTGCGATCGGGGTGATATTTGACGGCTAATTTGCGAAAAGCTTTTTTAATTTCTTCGGCGCTGGCAGTTTTACCTACTCCCAGAACGGCATAATAATCTTTATAATCTGCGGCAGGCATCGATACGCTATCTCCTTAGCAATGGGGATTCAGTCGGGATATTCCTAATCTAACTTAATTTTATCGTTGTCAGGCTTGAATCAGTGATCAGTGATCGGTGAACAGTAACCAGTAACCGGTGATCAGTGAAAATAAAGTGCCAAAGTTTTCACTTAACACTATCTACTTAAAACTCCAATCTGATAACTGATAACTGATCACTGATCACTGAAAGGGAAATTGCCGACGACGACGATACCAAGTTCCCACACCTACTAACAGAGCAATGAGGGTAAAAGCCACCATTAGGGGCAGTATATCGCCTTTTCCTAAAGATTTTAAACCCGCACCCATCATGACAAAGGGTAAAATTCCGGGGACAGTGCCTAATAAAGTACCGATGAAATAATCGCGAAAACGGATAGAAGTTAATCCCGCCACAAAGTTAACGATACCGTAGGGAATAATCGGTAATAGACGGATAGCAAACATATAAAATAGGCCGCCTTGCTGCATTTCTGCATCGATCGCTTGCCATTTTCCCTGAAATTTTTTGGCGGTATATTCCCGGCCAATAGTACGGGTAAAAGCAAAGGCAACTATAGCGGCCACCAAAGCGGCGATCGTTGTCCAAACTGTTCCCATAACTACCCCAAAGATTGCCCCACCACTGAGGTTTAAGGGGGTAGAAGGCAGAATTAAAATTGTCCCGATCGTATAGAGAATAATATACAAAATGGGGGCCATAATTCCCATTTGTTTTAACCAGATCTGTAATTGTTGGGAGTCGATACCACCGATTAGATAAACTCCCATCGCCGTGGCGATAATACAAATTATGGTTAGGATAATAACACTACTTTTAGTTTTAGACATTTAACGGCAATTTTGGGCTAAGTGCGGGTTGTAAAACATAAGATGCAGCAGGGGTTTATATTTCCCTATTGTCAAAAATTCAGTTAATCTCCTCGAGAACCACGATCGAAAAACCATTGACTTTATAGCGATCAGCAATTACTGCTCCTTGCTCCACAGACCAACAATTATAATTGGTTTCTGCCCAAGCTGCCGTGTCAATAAGTCTTACCCAACGATAATTATTGCCTGGGGAGGGAAGGCGAAAATCCACTGGCAGATGATACATATTAATTAACACCAAAAAATCGTGATCACCGACGGCACTACCATCAATTAAAAACCAAATACAGCGAGCATGGGCAGTTAAATCGCTAACCCCATCGGGTTTTTTAAATAAATAGGTGACACTATTGCCCGCATTGAGAACCATATCGCCATAGCGGCGCTGTTTGAGTGCTATATGATTGTTTCTTAAGTGAGCAATATAAGCGGCAAAAATAAATAAAGGATTGCGTTCTTCTTGATTAGTTCCCGTGCCAAAATTATTGTGATAAGTTTCCCGATAACCCGTGGGTAGTAGATGGGGTGAACGGGTGGCAATCATATCATAATTATTCCAAGTGGCCACACTATCAATATTGTAGGGATTATTATTACCATTTTGAGTGCGGCCAAATTCATCACCCCAGACAGTCATGGGAACACCGCGAGATAAAAATTGAATCGTCCAAAAGTTGCGTAATCTTTGGCGACGTAAGGCCTGATTACCGCCAGAATCCCAAGAATCGTTATTATTATTGCCGCCATCGGAAGGACCAAAAGGCCAGGGATTGAGGTTATTTTTATTGTTATAACTGACCAAATCCATCAGGGTAAAACCATCGTGGGCAACAATAAAACTGATCGATTTGTGTGGTCCGCCTTGGTCATGAAAATTGTGATAATCTCCGTTCACCTGTTCGATGAATTTAAAAGTATTACCATCTCCCTTGCAAAAACGCCGGATTGCATCGCGATAACGGCCATTCCACTCGCCCCAACCCGTTGGGAAATTACCTACTTCGTAACCCCAGATATCCCAAGCTTCGGCGATCATTTCAGCATCGTATTTCTTGCCTAATTGCTCGATCTTTTCTAGCAAAGGATGTTTAGGAAAGAATTGTTTTTGCTTGTGCCAATCTTCTCGTTCATGACTAGAAGGAGTTCGACCGAGGACAGGGGCCAGATCAAAACGAAAACCATCAACTCCCATGGTTTCTAACCAATAGGTGAGGGAATCAAGAACCAGATTACAGGTGACAATATGGGAAAAGTTTAATTGATTTCCGCAGCCAGTGGCCCCATCGACTAGATAATGTTCGTCGGTGAGTTGATAGTATTCCACCACATCAAAACCACCAAAACTAACAAATCCGGTGACATCGTTGCTGCCCCAATTGCCCCCTTCTCCGGTGTGATTATAGACCACATCAAGATAAACTTCCATACCTTGGTCGTGGAAAGCTTTGACCATGGCCTTAAATTCTCTGGTGGGTCCCCCGGGGGAGCGATCATAAGCATAACGGCGATCGGGAGCGAAATAACCAAAGGTCATGTAACCCCAATAGTTACCGCCGGGGCGATCGTCGGGGTTATCATCGTTAGCGGTTTCTTGGACCGGTAAGAGTTCGATCGTGGTAAATCCTAGCGCTTTCAGGTATTTGGCCATATAACCGGCTCCCGCATAAGTTCCTCTGTACTGGTCGGGAACGTTGGCCACTTCCTCAAAACCTGTAATTCCCTTGAGAATGTTTTCTAAACGACTAGCGGAGGGGTGATTACTTAAACCGCGCACATGGGCCTCGTAAATGATCGCTTTTTCGGCCCCCAGACGGGGACGAGTACCGGTAGAAGTCCCATCCGGTGCGATCACAATGCCTTTGGGCGACCATTTACCCGTATCGTATTGCCGCCGGATCACTCCTTTGTAGTCCCCTTCTCCCGTGGCATAGATTCCAGCATTTTCTCCGGCTGCGATCATGGCCGGGGTTTCAAGGTCGTGGGAAAGTTCTCGCGCATAGGGATCGAAGAGGACTTTATTGGGGTTAAAACGATGGCCAAAATCGTCCACATCTGCCCGAAAACCGGCGTTACTGTGGCCTCTTTGCCATTTTTGATCAAATTGCCAATTGGGACCCCAACAGCGAAAAGCGTAGTAGCTGCCCTGGGCAATACCGGCGATTTTTGCCCGCCATATATCATCATTTGGGTTTTTTGTCAACCAGTAATCATACTTAGCGTTTTCTCCCGTCGGGCGATCGTAGATTTCCAGAAGAATCTGACTGGCATTTTTAGAATAGACGGCAAAGGTGACACTATCGCCCCGATAATGCGCTCCGAGGGGATAGGTGGCATCAGCCCAGAGATGGCTATCTAGGGGGGCATAATTACCAGATTGGGGATGATTTTGACCGATCTCACTCTCCGATTTCATAAGTTTAATAAATCTCAGATTATGACTGTCTAAAGTATAGATTTAGTATGCTCTTGAATGTAAATTTTTATGACGAGATTCAACGTTTCTGGGCTTAATCCATTGACTTAGTTGCTCAAATGGTTGAGGATGGGGGGGCTGACATAGGCATAACTTTTGGCTGCGGAACTTAAGCATCTCATAAAGTTGCTCCTCCCGACAATCCCCTATCTAATTATGAGAATCAGACAAGCTGGAATCCAAAAGGCAAACAAGTCAAGGTTTATACGCAATTTTCCGCCCGTGCAACCCTTGGCGATCAAGACTTGGCTAATTACTATACTTTAGACGTTCATAATACTTTAATTTACTCAATATTGAGGGGTCACTGACTAACAATTTATCTGATACTCTAACCCTATCTGATCAGGATTTAGACACAATGGAGGCTCAACTATCTTAGTTTTTTAGTCTTGATTAACTCAGCGATCACCATCGGAAAATCTGAACCAGGAAATAAACACCATGAAATTAGAAGACATCATTCAACAAAACCTCGTTAAACCCATTGATTCCTTAGCAGGAGACTCGGAACTTTGCCGAGAAGTTCAGACCCGTTTGCAAGTTTTCGGATTACTTGCTGCTCGTGGTGTTGATGGCATTTATGGACCCCAAACAAAACAAGCCTTTGAGCAATTCAAACAAAAAATCAAAGAAGGCGAATTGGATACCTTGGGAGCATCTTCGGCGAAATTTTTACTAGAACTTAAAGAATTACCAGGGGATAATAATTTAATCTCCAAAGCTCAAGCCGAATTTATCTATGGTAATGTCATTAGCGATGGACAATTAGCAGACCTCAATTCTTGCTTAAATCGCTTTGAAATTAACACTCACCCCCGAATGTGTCATTTTTTAAGCCAAACTGCCCATGAAAGTGGCGGCTTGAAATGGATGAAAGAACTCGGTAGCGGTGAGGAGTATAACGGACGGAAAGACCTGGGAAATATTTATCCAGGAGATGGTCCCAAATATAAGGGAGCAGGCGTTATTCAACTAACGGGACGCAGTAACTATCAAGCTTTTGCGAATTATATTCATGATCCGAAAGTGATGGATGGAGTTGACTATGTTAGTACCACCTATCCTTTTACCAGTGGCGGTTTTTGGTGGCATAACAATAACATGAATGCTCTTTGTGATCGCGGTGCAACAGTGGAAGAAATCACCCGACGAGTCAATGGTGGTCTTAACGGACTAGCTGATCGTCAAGCTTACTACGAAAAAGCGATCAAAGTTTTTCCTGTTTAGCAATGCTTGTCCTACATTTTCCGCCAATAGCTGTTCTGGTGCTAATTTTTACACCTCTAATGATAGGGTAAATTGGGGTCAACTTAATCAAGTTAAAAAGAGCGGTCATCCCTTTTTTGTGAAATTTGTTTTGTGACCAAACCATTAACAATTTTCTGGTGACTCAATTACCTGGATTTGTCTAAGATACGCCTAATCAATTCACAATCGGAGAAAATCTTGCCATGCCTACTTACGATCAACAACAAACGCTTTTCTGTCTTTCCATGTTCGCTAACATCAGTGATAGCGAGAAAGTTATTGCAGATTTAGCCGATCCTACGGTTCAAGCAAAAATTGGTCAATGGACGATTCTTTGGGGTCCTGTTATTTATTATCATGATCCTAAAAATCAGAACTGGGATAATATTATGTATGTGGCGAAGGGAGAAAATGCCGAAACCAATAACCCTCAATATGTAGTTGCGATCGCTGCTACGAATCCGAAATCGAGTTTTGACTGGTTACAGGAGGATGCTGCTACCCATAACATGGTTTCCTGGTCAACGCAATTCCCCGAACGCGGAAAAATTTCTCAAGGAACAAATACCGGAATTACTATTCTGCAAAACCTGAAAGATTCCTCTAACCGCTCTCTGTTAGAATTTTTGACCCAGGAAATTCCCAGCCAATCTGATCAACCTATTGAAATCATTACCACCGGCCATAGTTTAGGCGGAGCATTATCTCCAGTAATGGCATTATGGCTGTACGAAAATCAAGCAACTTGGAACCCGACTGGTAAACAAATCACCGTCAATACCCAATTTTCTGCGGGAGCAACCCCAGGGGATCAAACCTTTTCTGATTACTACGGAAATACGCAGCCAGGTCTCAATCAAAGCAGCCGCCTCTGGAATAGTTTGGATATTGTTCCCCATGCTTGGAATATTCAGCAATTACAGCAGATTCCTACCCTGTATCAATCTTGTAATATTCCTAAATCTTCGAGAATTGCACTATTAGTTAATAGTCAAATTCAAAAAGTGAAAAACTGTAATTATCTCGCGTTAAATCCCAGCACTTTTGCCATGAAAGGTCAATGTGGTGTTTTTTCTCAACCGCAACCAAACCCCCTGAAGCAATTTCTTCAAGAGGCCTATTTTCAGCATATCCAAGCTTATTTCAATCTTCTGGAAATTGACTGGCCGCTGACGGAAAATGTGGCTGATTCTCTCACGCTAACAGAGCAAGATTTAGATGATATTGCCACTAAGTTAAGCTAATTATTCTATCGCTAAACAGTCGGCAGTGGGAATCGGCACGACTGTAAATGGGGAGGAACAGAAAGGGCTAATATTTAAATTATTCACTTCTGACCTCTCAAGTAATTATCTTTAACTGTAACTCAATTAACGACTTTAAAAAGTCAACAATACTCATCTTCATCAAGGAGAAAATTATTATGGGTGCTGGATTTCACATACAAATTGTCAACGCTACGCCATATAACATCAATCAAGTAAAATCCCACAGTTACCAGATGGAGTGGGATCCATCTTCTCAGATTAGTCCTAATTCCTTTACTCAATTTTATGCTGAGTTTAAAGAAACAGTAGGTCATGACAGTATAGATGATGCGGGTGATGTTGAATATACCCTTGAGGAGGTAAGTAACTTTAACTTTACAATTAGTGCTAAAAAGAGTGGAGTTCACGGACTATCAACGCCTGTCCCCTCAGAAGCAGGTTATGGGGTTTTAGTTGAATGGCAAAATATTCCCAATGGTCTTTTTGTTTATCCTACTCCAGATACTACTAATACATCTGCTGTAGGATGGATTCATGATGGAGTAGTAACGATCGCCCTTGGTTATTTCCCTAGTAATACCCAAAACCCAATTAGTTCCTATCCAACCCCTGATTATGGCAGTGGCGGATTAGCAGATGATCAAAGTGTGTTACGTCCTTCCGTATTACACTGGGCTAATAATTGGATGGAATTATTTGCCCCTTGTATTCAAAACCTTTGTCTCAATGAGTTAACCCTGCCAGGCACTCACGATGCTTCAACTTATTGCGCTGGTAGTATTAGTCAAACGTGGGTACAAACTCAATACCAAAACATCAATCAGCAACTTAGTCAAGGTATTCGCGCCCTTGATCTCAGGTTAATGCTTAGTAGTGGCTCAGGGGATAATCAATTTGTTATGTGTCACGGGAGTTTTGCTCTCCCCCTGACTTTAGTAGATTTTCTCAATCAAGTAACGCAATTTTTAGCTGATAATCCCCAAGAATTTGTTATTCTTGACTTACATGATTTTGAGGGAAATTGGACAAGCCAAACCTATCAAGATTTATCTAATCTGATTATCAACACTATTGGACAGGATAAATTAATTCCGCCCTCTGGTATTTCTCAACCCTTAAAAGACCTTTGGCAAACTACTGGCCGAGTTGTAGTTGGTTCTCTCGAATTTCCTGATAGTATGTCTGATTGGTTAGCACAAAATACACCCTTTTGGAGCAGTTCTATTAAACAATATTGGTGTGGTACAAGTGTAACTCTTTGGTCAGACGTGCAGAGTTATTTACAACAACAAATTGACGCTATCAACCAACCTAATAATTTTCTCTGGTCATTAATGGCTCAGTATAATTATGAAGGTGCTTATGGAGTACCAGCTAATGTGCCTAAAGAACTCTCTAGCTTTTTCGCTGGTTTAAATGGCATCAAATCTAACATTATTGCCACTGATTGGTGGAATCGTGTCAATACTAGCACCGGACAACTAGAAACCACTGTCAATAATTTTTCTGCTCTCATTAATGGAGTCCCTTTAAACATTTTAAAAGGGTATCGACGGGCAAATAACTTACCCCTATGGTAACTGCCATTAGATAGGCGATCGCCCCTAATTGAGCCTAGTTATCCTAAATCTCTGATACAGTCGGCAGTGGGAATCGGCACGACTCTAAATGGGGAGGAACAGAAAGGGAAAATAATTAAATTATTTACTTCTGACCTCTCAAGTAATTCCCTTTAATTTCAACTCAAAAGGAGATAATCATGTCTTTTCCCTACACTCAATGTATTTCGGCAATCACTATTCCTGCTGGTGAATATAAGAACTATACTTTTGTCGTCGCTGCTTACCAAAGTGGGATCTCGGTTGGGCAATTTTCACCGAATCCAACCCCACCAAGTTATACTTTAGGGGGGGTGAGTAATCTTGATAATAATGGTGCCAGTACCACTGCTATTGAGTTTCTGCTTGATTACAGCAACACTGACTATTCACCACCTTACTATTTTGTTTACGGATCTGAAGACGAGAATATTTGGCTTAATAGCATTAATCCCGCTACTGGAGGCAGCCACTTCACAAGTAGTAATGTCACGACTCAGATCGCTTCGGAAAAACAACCCGATGCGCCAATTGCCAGACTTTTCTATTATTTCCCCGAAAGCCTTCTTTACGTGGCAGCGTCTAATGGCAACCTCTACTGGTATTCAGTCACTTGGTCTTCTGACGGCAAGCCGAGCTTGTCTTATGTGGGTTCAAACACATCTTATAACGGAGATGGAGATTATGAACCGTCTGGAGCGCCCATATCTCTGACCTTTTTCCCTGCGAACACGCTAACTAATTACGATTGTCTGTTACTCGGCGGTGTGAAAGAAGCTACGTGGGTTATGTTCAATGCTCAGAACCCATCTTCAACTCCTCACCTTTTCAGTTGTCCCACCGGGGCATTTGAAGGTACTGCAATTGCAACTGGTATTTGTAAAGGACCAGAGGGCATTTACTGGTCAACCGGATACAGTTTAAACTATATGGACTATGGGAACTATGGCTCCTTGAACTCTGTTATTTGGACAGTACCCAGTGACCAGGCCATTTTATCTTTGGCCTACTCACCAAACGCCGGTAATGCAGATCCGGGATATTATCCAAAGGGAGCAATCTTTATTGCCACGGCTCCGCCCGTCCCCTCTAATTCCTCTATGGGCAGTATCTGGGTTGTTGATGTCAGTAGTAACACGGTAGGCAATGCCGCCCAACAGGATGCAACCATCTCAGGGTCCCCTTGGGCGATCATTGCTGATGCCAATCTGAATTATATGTGTGCAACTGGTTCATGTGGTGTTTTCCTAAGTACCTTGGCAGCTTATAATCCAGAATCAAATATTCCTGAGAATGGAATGTTAGTACCAAATCAGGTGACTAGCGGTGTTGGGCATACCTGGATCAGTGATCTTGTTTCCGCCGCCGCGTTGGTTTTTGGCGTGGTGACAGAGGATCCCGTTGCTGTCGGTTGGGCAGTTGCAGGTATTGATGCTGAGGCAATCGATTCCCAAACGGGTTATTAAGCGAATAGGACGCTATAGTACCAGTTGGTTGGTGTGAGAAAAAAAAACAAACTTTCCTCAACCAACCTAACAATCTCTTGAATCAACAAAACTTAATCAAATATTCAAGGAGGTCATCAATTTATGGTTTTATACCGATGCAAAGAAAGCTATACCATCACCGTCAAAGATGAGGATGGATCTTTTTTATGGAATTTTAATAACTTTCCCTGCGATTTTGTCGGAGACAGACGGGGTGAAGCCGATATGGGAGCTATTCCTTTTGAGTTTAAACCCTACAATATACCTCTAGTGGTTGCCAATGCTAGATTATTTTCTGTCTTTGGTTTTGATGATCCCTCTTGGTTGGGAAGTCCCTTAGATATTCGTCTCTGCTTTGCGGATAAGAATGGGATGCAGTCGATTACTTTAATCCCCAATAAAACGGCGGGTTTTGATGTAATTGAAGACAGCGAACGTTGTAACATCCTTCGTCATGTCTATAATAGTCGTTCCTATTTTGAAATTCTGTTAGGTAGTACACAAGAAAAGGCGGATACAGATACCATTTGGCTACATACTATGAATGTCTATCAAGACTAACCATTACAGCGGATTCGCTAACTATCAACTTGAATTAGCCTATTCACACAGTAGAAGTCGAGAAAGCGATCGCCTACCGCAAGACTAAGAAAAACGCTGAAAAAATTAACAACAGGAGAAACAACTATGACTGGTACTAATTCCACTAGCCCAAATTATGTAATCGTAACCGATCAATATTGGGATGGTTTGGCTGATAATCCCCTTGGTGCCGCAGAAATTCGCGTCGAAAATGGGACTATTACTGCGATCGCCACAACAGTTGATCACAGCAACGCTCAAATTATTGAACTAAAAGGACACACCGTTACCCCCGGTTTCATTGATTGTCATGTTCATATCACCTTCTGTGAAGGAGATCCTACAATTCCAGAAAATCCTTATATGGTGACAGTGCCATTAATGACCCTTTATAGCTTAAATCCCCTGAAAACACTGTTAATGAACGGTTTTACTACTGTACGGGAAGTGGGTTGTCCCGATCCAGAATTTATTACCGTCGATCTCAAAAAAGCGATCGCCAAAGGCTGGATTATTGGACCAGATCTATTGGTAGCACCTCACCTGATTTCAGCCCAAGGAGGACATGGTGATTTTACCTCTTTAGTTGCTTTTCAGTTCAGACCAGAAAAATTTGAAGTAGCAGACGGAACAACAGAAATTATCCGCATAGTACGGGAAGAAATTCGCTCAGGAGCAGATTGGATTAAATTCTGTGCCACAGGGGGTTTTAGCTCTCCTACGGATGATCCGAGTCAAACCACTTATTCCCAAGAGGAGATGAATATTCTGGTTAGTACCGCCAAAGATTTCGGTATTTCTGCTTGTCCTCACGCTTATGGAGGGGAAGGGGTTCAACGTGCTGTTAATGCCGGGGTACGTTCCATTGAACATGGTAATCTTGCCAGTTCCGAGACTTTGCAATTGATGGAACAGAAAGGAGTTTATCTGGTACCAACTCAATACACTGTTTTAGAAAAAGCTCGCAATGCTAATAATCCTGAATATTGGCAAAATCGTTCTTCTTGGCAACACGCTAAATATCAAAAATATGCCTCTCAACTGATTGCTTGTGCTGATAATTTAGCTAAAAGTAACGTTAAGATTGCTTTTGGTACTGATGCAGGAACTTTTCCCCATATAGATAACTGGAAAGAGTTTCCAGCGATGGTTCAAAATGGTATTACTCCTTTACGCGCTTTAAAAGCAGCAACTACTGTAGCGGCTGAATTATTAATGCAGCCGAATATTGGTGCGTTAGCGGTGGGGAAATTTGCTGATATTATCGCTATGCCGGGTAATCCTTTTGAGGATATTAATGTTACTGGTCAAGTTGATTTTGTCATGAAACGGGGAGTCATCTATAAACAACCATCGGGAGGACAAGCATAATGGTTTTGTCATCAAATCTCTGGAAGACACCAGTAACACTGCTGACGGGTTTTTTAGGTGCTGGTAAAACTACTTTACTTAACTGCATTCTTAAGGGTAAAAGTGATCGCCGTTTTGGCATACTGGTCAATGATTTTGGTAGTCTTAATATTGATCAGATGTTAATTAAAAATAGAGACGATGATCTAATCACTCTTGAGGGAGGTTGTGTTTGTTGTAATTTACAAAATAATCTGGTTAATTCTCTTCCCAAAATTCTAGCTCTCCATCCAGATCAGATATTAATTGAAGCCAGTGGAATTGCTAACCCTTATACCCTGTTACAAACCCTAAAGCGTCCAGTTTTAAGTAGAATAATTCGCTTAGAAAGCATTATTACCCTAGTTGATGCGACCTATCTACCCCAAATTTGTGAACCATCTGGAAAAATTAACTATCAAGATTTGCTAATTGATCAAATTTCAGCTGCTGATATTGTGGTTCTCAATAAAATTGATTTGATTGATGAAAAAGCACAAATTAATGCTAGTCAAATTATCCAAAAAATAGCACCCTGGGCGCGTTTGTTAAAAGGGAGTTATGGGGATGTTTCCCTAGATTTATTATTAGGATTTAGGGACTCATTTCCTGTTCGTTCTGTATCTAGTCAATTAAAATCTAATTCCTCGGATAACTTTCATACTTGGAGTTATGAAAGTGTTCGCCCTTTTCAGTTACTAACCCTGGGAAAAATATTAGGGAAATTACCCGTAACTGTATTGCGAGCCAAGGGTATTTTATCTACTGTTGAATATCCCAATAAAAGAGTAATTTTGCAACAAGTGGGGCCGAGAATTACCTTAGAAATAGGCGAGGAATGGGGTAATAATCCACCCTTTACCCAATTGGTGTTAATTAGCACGGAGTCAATTAATGCAAATGTATTACAAAATCAATTAGATAGCTGTTTAAGAGTAGAGGATTTTGAGGTAAATTCAAAAACTCAAACTAAGAATAATTTTATTTTAAGTAACGAGATATAACATATATATCACAATTATCCAGGGTCAAACTTTTTATTAATGTGACAACGAGAAAGTGGCTATAAAGTTATCAAAAAACTGGCTTTAAAACCTCCCCTTTCTAGGGGGACTTTATGTTAGAATTTTAGTAATCTAGAAAACCCACCCTATCATAGAGAAAATCCGGCAACGGATTGACCCTGAGCGTAGCCGAAGGGTCAACGTCGAGTAAGGGGAAGCTGGAGAGATAGCCTTTTCATTCTATTAATCAATCTAAAAAGTCCCCAAAAATATGATAACTTCCACTTCAGTAAAAAAAAATGACGATGTTAACGCCTTAAATGCCGATATTCGGGAAGTTTTATTAGAGGTTTTGCCGATAATTTCTCCTGAATTACAACTAGAAATCGCTAACTTAGTTCAACAGATTCATCATCTGAATTATTTGATTTATAAAAAAAGTAATAGCTGGAAAATTGGTTGGTTTATTTTTAACAATGATCCAACTAAATTTATTTTGTTATTAGAGGAAATTAAATATATATTGCTCATGGCAAAAACCAATAAAGTCGGAGTTGATGCTATTCGAGGATTCAGAATTAATCTAGAAAAGGAAATTAATAATAGTCGCTATTTTTTATGGGGACATATTTTAAATGGATTTAGTTCTATCTATTCTGTAAGATCAGTCCCATTCAAAATATTTTTAGGCTTATCTATGACAACTTTTTTATCTATTATTGCCCTGAAGTTTTCTGCTGAAGAAATTTACATATTTGATGCTAATTTACATCAAAAATCCTCTCAAGAGGAGGCACTTATTTCAAAACCATTACCTCAAGCAAACTCCCCAGTACCCATTCCTTCTAGTAGTTATTCAGAACAGTTAAAATCATCGAGTGATACGATAAATCCTAATCGGCATATATTTTATGGTTTAGTTTATGCGGCAACAGCAGGAGTGTTGGGAAGTGTTGCGAGTATTTTACTCAGAATTATCGACTTTACAGACAAAAAATATGACGACCCCCTCATTCCTCTTTTTATTGGTTTGTTTAGACCCTTAATTGGTCTAATTTTCGGTATTTTTATCTTTAGTTTAATTAGCTCAAATACGTTGATTAAAATTGATTTCCTGATTGCCCAGGATCAAAATTCTTCTAGTTTAATAACCAACAAAGCCCGTCAGGATTTATTTATCTTTTCCTGTGCTTTTTTAGTGGGATTTAGTGAAAGATTTGCCTCAGATTTACTGAAAAAAACTGAATCGGGATTAATTGAAGAAAAAGAAAAATAATGTTATTGGCTAAATTATAGGGACTTTTGCGGATTCAAGACATACAATAACAGCAGTGGGCAAAATAATTGCGGAGATCAAGAAAGTAACCGTTCGCATCCGTTCATCGCTGTTTGAGTTGCCTTTTTTCTTCTTGAGCATCCACCAGAGAATGGGTATCGCTACCCCTTGATGGACAATGCCGACTGTGAGGATGTTGTAGTGATGACTACCAAATGACCAATTGGTGCGGTCAATACTCAATACCCAGGGTTGAGGGATATGGAGCCACTGGACTACAATGGGAGCTATTTGAGGGTAATCTCTCTCGAAGTCCCCAAACAAGCGTTGTCATCGGAAATTTTGGGTCTGAAACCCCGCCGTTCTAGGTTGGCTTTACGTTAGAATTAAAAGGCCAGTCTCGAAAACCAAGTGGACGGCGCAGCACCTTGAAAACTCGGCTTAGGGGGTTCCGACCAGAAAAGCTTGGC
>NZ_JAPZSR010000077.1:0-1355 GCF_027531875.1 Microcystis sp. LE19-84.1B
TTTCTCGGCTGGTGAGAGAGAGTCTATCTTTCTCTAAAAAAATGGAGAATCACGTTGGGGAACCCTTTGGTATTTTATCCATGACTACAATGCACAGCAAAGCAAAGGATTAAGCCGCCATCACTACTACCGAATCACCACCCAAAGCCTGAAACGACCGACGACCGGCTACTGACGACCGACTCCTAACCCCACCAACAAACTTTTTCAGCAGACCCTATATCTTAGAGATCAAGAAAAGCCGTCGTAGAACGACGGGGTTTTAAACCCAAATTTTCGATAACCATTTCACAAACTTTGCTAAAATCATCAGTGCAACTTAGTTTTTTGCCAGGGATTATGGGTGATTTAAAGCATCAAGTTGACCAAGGGATGAAACAGGTAAATCAGTTGGCTGATCAAGCAATTGACAGTATTAAGGACAATGTGCAACAGATCAGCGAACATCCTACCAAACTGGTGGATATGGGCGCAGGCATGGCAGGTGGCATGGCAGGTGCCGCAGCCGGAGAGGTAATTGGAGGTACTGTTGGGGCAGTATTAGGCCCGGTGGGTGTGATCGCTGGTGCTCAGGTAGGCGGACTGGTTGGGGATGTATTGGCAGGATATGAAGCCAGTCATCTTTCCCATCAGATGCTGCATCCAGGAGAGCAAAAGCCAGAGAAACCAAATGAGTTACATGAAATTGAAGCAGCCTTTGAGAGCAAAAGCTTAGAGCAGGCGGGGAAAACCCTGGGCGAAGTGGCGGGGGATTTCGTTGATAATGGATTATTAGGTGGGATTACTGGTAATATGGGCAAAGCGATCGGCTCTCAGGTGGGCAAGTTTGCCGGAAAATTCGCCCCCAAGGATTTTCTCCATCACCATCAAGAGGCGGCCTCTACCGAGGCTAAACTGAACGAAGGTATCGAAGCTGCTGATAGCAAAACAGATTAACCAACCAACAGAACAATTGAACTACTTGACAATAGGGAGATTTTGAGGTATGCCGAGGCTCAGATGTTCAACTAAGCGATCGAGTTGCCCCGACCACTCGTCTTCAGAACCGTGCTTGAGGCTTTCGCCGAGAGATTCACAGATTGTCCTGAATCCGAGTTAGCTGCCTGCTTGTATTTTGGCAAAAAGGGACAAACCCACCAGCCGCAGTTAATAAGCTAAGACGCATTTAAACCCCTTATTCTTAGATTAGCCCCCCCCCAACCCCCCCCGACATGGGGTAGGGCTGTTTCATTTAAATTAATTACAGCTGATTTTGAGTCAATAAATTTGACCGAAGATTCTCAAGTTTATCTTTTTCTAATCAAAAGAGTTAGTCACAATAACTAATCTTTAATCCTCTGCCAAATTTATTATGA
>NZ_JAPZSR010000380.1:0-2260 GCF_027531875.1 Microcystis sp. LE19-84.1B
ATAAAAAATGACTGTTATTCCCGACTTAAAAACTCTCTACGAAATTGATGATTCTCTTTGGTTAGAAGAAACCATCGAACTTTTGAAAGCGAGAAAATTTGACGCTTTAGATTTAGATAATTTAATCGAGGAGTTAGAAGATTTGGGAAACGAAAAAAAGTTTCGTGTTGCTAGTTTTTTACAGCAAATTATCAGACATTGTTTATTATTACAATTTTGGACAAGGGAAAGAGAATATAATCAGGCTCATTGGCAAGCAGAACTGGTAAATTTTCAAGATCAATTAAATACCTACCTAACGGCAAGTTTACGGAAATATTTAGAACAAGAATTTGATAATATTTATCAGAAAGCACTCCGTTATGTGAGAAAAAAGACCAACAATCAAGTCAACTTTCCTGATATTTGTCCCTACAGTTTAGCAGAACTTCTCGATCCTAATTGGCTACCACCTTACGAATAAAGGAGATAAAAAATGACTGTTATTCCCGACTTAAAAACTCTCTACGAAATTGATGATTCTCTCTGGTTAGAAGAAATCATAGAACTCTTGAAGAATAAAAGATATGAAGCTTTAGACTTAGAAAACTTAATCGAGGAGTTAGAAGATTTGGGAAACGAAAAAAAGTTTCGTGTTGCTAGTTTATTAGAGCAAATTATTAGACATTGTTTACTCCTACAATTTTGGCAAGATGAAAGAACATATAATCGTAGTCATTGGCGCTCAGAAATTGTCAATTTCAAAAACCAGATCAACACTTATTTAACGACTAATCTCCGCAATTATCTCACTCAAGAATTACCTCTTATTTACCAGAAAGCCTTAAATTATGTTAGAGAAAAAACCGATAATCAAGTCAGGTTTCCTGGGGAATGTCCCTACAGTTTAGAAAATCTGCTCGCTCTCGACTGGTTTCCTCCAGAAAATGAATAAAGGAAAAAATGAAATGCTGAAAAAGTTTCTACGTTGGCTGATTATTGGGGGAACCTTATTTTTTGTTCTCAGTAATCTTAAAAATAACTGGGATAACATCACCTCAGTTAGAATTGAAAATCACGGTTGGTTATTTCTTTTCTTGGCACTTGTAACCACAGTTATCGCTCAAATTTGGGCAGGATGGGTGTGGATATGGATACTAAAAAGCTATCAACAACCGATTAAAACCTCCACAGGAATTGGCATCTATATGATTACCAATTTAGGAAAATATCTACCCGGTAATATTGGCCACTTTTATGCTCGCATTGTGGCAATTAATAAAGCAGGAAGTGATTGGGGAACTGCTAGTTTAAGCGTTTTATTAGAACTTTTATTGCTGGTGTGTGCAGCCTTAGCCATAGCAGTTATTGGTAGTGGTTTAGGTTGGATGAAATCTAGCTCAAGTCTAAGGATACAGATATTAGTTTTAGGATTAATTTTAATCAGCATTCATCCCAAATTTTTAAATTATCCTCTCAAAATCCTTAGCCAAAAGAAAAAGATTGCTCAAGAACCTGTTTATCTAACTAAATATCCTCTCATCCCTCTCTTGGGTGAAACTGGATTTTTATTGTGGCGCGGTGCGGGTTTTATTTTAGCTTGGATGGTATTAAAAATGATTACCCCCGCTCAGATATTACCCCTCTTAGGAACCTTTAGTTTTGCTTGGTTATTGGGTTTAGTTGTCCCCGGAGCGCCGGGGGGATTAGGAGTATTTGAAGCTACAGCGATCGCACTTTTAGACACAGAAAAATTTCCCGCCGCTAACGTACTTGTCACCGTTGCTATCTATCGTTTAATTAGCATTCTCTCTGAAGTCATTGCCGCTGGAATCGGGACAAAATTAGTTAAAGATAAAGCCAAGTTTTTTAGTTAGCTTAAGAATATTATTCGGGTGTGTTAGCCCAATGTAACGCACCCAGAAGAAAAGTTTTGATCATTGTTAAGCGAAGAGAATTTTCTCAACTCCTAAAATCTATCTCCTGACTTGAAAGAGAGTGTGGGGTGTGGGGTGTAGGGAAGGAAACCTCTTTCATCTGTGGGGGTGAAAATTTTTTCATCGGGACTGACTCCTAAATTCTGATGTAATATTAGGATCAATAACCAGCAAAAATATGGATACTCCCACCTAGAGAGGCCGAAAAAATGACGATTGCCAAAAGCGACGAAACTGCCACCTCTCCGGCACTGATAGAAGAAGATTTCGAGGACTTCTGGGAACCCCCCCCACCCCCCACAGACTTAATTTTTGATGATGGTGAACCCTTGGAAAGCAACCGA
>NZ_JAPZSR010000135.1:0-25879 GCF_027531875.1 Microcystis sp. LE19-84.1B
ATTGGGTTAGGAGTCAGGAGTCAGGAGTCAGGATATAGGGTGATAGGGTTTTGGGATGATAGGGATTTAGGGGTTTAGGGGTTTAGGGAAATTTCAGCCAAATGCTTCACTTCCCCACTTCCCCACTTCCCCACTTCCCCACTTCCCCACTTCCCCACTTCCCCACTTCCCCACTTCCCCACTTCCCCACTTCCCCACTTCCCCACTTCCCCACTTCCCCACTTCCCCACTTCCCACTCTATTTTAATTTGACTGCCATAATTGCCAAGCTTTAACGAGATTTCCCCCCATCAAGGCAGCCACTGCATTTAAAGTCTTAATTTCCTCACTATCGGGATTTAATTGTCTAGCTTTATCTAAGACTTTTTGGGCTGCTTGCGGTTGCCAATCGTAAAGATAAATAAAACCTTGATAAGCATAATGATAGGGATTATGGGGGTCAATTTTAATCATTTCCTCCGTGGCTTTTATTGCCCCTGCCACATCCTGTTGTAGTACCTTAGAAATTGCTAATCCGTAGGCTAAAGATAATTTATCGGGGGGATTTTGTTGCTGTAAACGATAGGAAAAGGCCTTGTCTGCTTGCAGCACATAATCCTGAATCGAATCGTATTGATTGATACGATTAGTTAACTCAAAAATTGGTTCAATACCCGTTAATCCTTGACCAATATTAGCAGACTTTAAGCGCAATTGGGTCACTAAATCTAATTGGGGCGTTGCTAACTTGGAGACTTGAGGATCGATGGTAATTTCAGCATTAGTTTTAATCGGATAGGTTTCGCCAGTTTCCCGATTGAGATAGACAGCAGATAAGCGATAAACTCCGGGGGTTGCTGCCGACTGCATGGCGGTTTTTTCAGTGACTTCAAAACCCTTTTGTTGCTCTTCAGTAGTTAATTTTTCTGCCATTAATCCCCCCATAGCAATACCATGATCGTGCATCCAATAATCCTTACCGTCCACTTCTTGCCAGGTTAAAATCACTACCCCTGACTTTAATTGTTGCCAGTCTCCTGCCCATTTGTAAACCACAGGAATTGGTTGATTAGGAGAAGCTTTTTCGGCAATGGCAATCTCTCTTAATTCCACCTGTTTTGGCGCATTTTCAAGGGGTTTAACCGTGACGGAAGGATATATTTTTCGGTGTAGGGACAGGGTACTATCATCCGGTAGCTGCCAAGTTTTCTCCACTTGGAAATCTGGACCGGTGGCGACTCGATTAACAATTTTTTTCTGGACATCGGGGACGGAACCCTGTTCACCAGTTTTAGTTAAAAACCAATCTAAAGAATTGACATCCTTTTCTATATCTTCTTCCCTAACTCCCACCTGTCTCCCGGCAACCTGG
The DNA here is from genome assembly GCF_027531875.1 of Microcystis sp. LE19-84.1B. NCBI lineage: Bacteria > Bacillati > Cyanobacteriota > Cyanophyceae > Chroococcales > Microcystaceae > Microcystis > Microcystis sp. LE19-84.1B. The sequence goes on from NZ_JAPZSR010000135.1 coordinate 1,352, forward strand.
GAATTATGTTTACCACCGTAGAAAGAGAAGGTATGTTGATTTAATTCGGGGGTGGAAGGTAAAACCACTAGGGTGCTGCGAAGATAGGGAGAATCGGCTAGAATCTCTTTAACTACTTCTTCGTGCTGCCAACCAGTTTTTAAATAGGGATGGTGTTGCAATTCGGGACTGAAAACATTAGTAATTATATCTCCCCCCAAGGGGAATAAATTTAAGCTGGTGAGGATAGCGGCAATAGTTATCGTTCCCCAACGGATACCAGGGGCAAAACGACCGCGCCACGATAATAAACCAACGGATAAAATTAAGGATAAAGTCGGTAAAAGCGGCAAAATATAACGAGCATCTTTATTGATATTGAGGGATGATAATAGGTATCCCCCCAGCAGAAAAACTCCTAACCAAATCCACACAGGACGATTAACCTTATCTTCGGTTTTTCTATGACGTAATGAGATTAATAATCCCACCAGGGGAACTAATAATAATACCCAAGAAAGAAAATAGGGTAAAACTTGGGCGTAAAATGTCCAGGCATCTAGACTGGTAAGGGGCGGATCTCCCTCCAAAATCGCCGAATCTACCGTGGCACGTTTGCTCGCAGTTAACATTAATAACCAATTCGTCCGATACCAGGGAAACATCAACAATGCTGCCGTCAAAAAACTCAGCATTAATTGCGCTAGATTGCCCCAACGTTTTCGCCGGAGATTTTCGCCCAATACCCACAAAATTGGCAAAAAGAGGAAAAATAGGGCGGTTTGTTTGACTAACATCCCTAAACCGAAAGAAATCCCGAAAGCGATCGCTTTTAGCCAGCCTTGGCCACTAAATCGCCACCATGTCAAGCAGAAGTAAGAAAACGTTACAATTGCCGCTAAGGGAAAATCTAAGAGATATTCGAGGCGATAATAGTATAAACCGGGGAGAAATTGACAGATTAAGACCGCCCAGAGTGCTACAGTCCCATTGAAGAGGATAATTCCCAATCCGTACACAGAAAAGAGCAGTAGGGCGCTATAGATAGCCATTACCCACATACCCGCGTCAACGCTAATACCAAAGAGATTAAAGAAGGGAATCGTTAAAAGATAGGTTAAAGGGGGAATTTTCGGGGACATTAGCCATAAACCGCGCCACCAATCCCCATCAAACCAGCGCGGATTTTGGAAAGCTTGGGTATAGATAATCCCACCGTTGAGATAATCGGCCTGATCCCAAGCAGGAATAGTATGATCGAGACTAAACCAGAATCTATCGACTAATACCCCCAATATCCAAATAATACTGATAATAATTAATTCCTGTCTCCTATCTAGCGATCGCTTCAAAATGACTCTCCCTCGGACAACTCTCAATTATTCTGCCACGCTCTCAAGCGACCCTGAAAAAATCGCCAGCGAGAAACACCAGATCGATCGGGTAAAATAAAGATTTAGTGAAAAATTGTAACAGGAACTTGACAAATGCGAGTGGTGATCGTTGGTGCAGGATTAGCGGGAATGGCAACAGCTATCGATTTGGTCGATGCGGGCTGTACAGTAGAAATCTTAGAATCTCGTCCCTTTGTCGGTGGAAAAGTCGGTAGTTGGGTAGATGCGGACGGTAATCACATCGAGATGGGCTTGCACGTCTTTTTTGGCTGTTACTATAATCTTTTTGAGTTAATGAAAAAAGTGGGCGCTTTTCAATCCCTACTGCTCAAAGAACACACCCACACTTTTATCAACGAAGGAGGAAAAATCGGCGAATTAGACTTTCGTTTCGTCGCAGGTGCGCCTTTTAACGGTTTAAAAGCCTTTTTTACCTCCTCCCAACTCTCAGCAGCCGATAAAATCTTTAATTCTCTGGCCTTAGGTACAAGTCCCATCGTCCGCGGTCTGATAGACTTTCAAGGAGCGATGAAAACGATTCGGGATCTGGACTCGATTAGCTTTGCTGATTGGTTTCGTAGCCATGGCGGTAATGAAGGCAGTTTAAAAAAAATGTGGAATCCGATCGCCTATGCCTTAGGATTTATCGATACGGAAAATATCTCGGCCCGTTGTATGCTGACGATTTTCCAATTTTTCGCCGCTAAAACCGAAGCTTCCGTCCTGCGGATGTTGGAAGGTTCCCCCCACGAATACCTACATAAACCGATTATTAACTATCTGGAAGCTCGGGGTGCCAAAATCTCTACCCGTCGTCAGGTGCGGGAAATTCTCTATTCTGGAGAGGGCGAAAATCTGCAAGTTAATGGCATGATCGTCGCTAACGGAGAAACCAGAGAAACTATCACCGCAGATGCCTACGTTTGCGCTGGTGATGTCCCCGGTATTCAGCGTCTTATTCCCCAAGATTGGCGTAAAATGCCGATTTTTGACAATATTTTCCGACTAGAAGCCGTCCCCGTCGCTACGGTACAACTGCGTTTTGACGGTTGGGTGACGGAGTTAAATGATGCCGAAAAACGCCGACAACTGCAAAAAGCGGTGGGAATTGACAATCTTTTGTACACCCACCAAGCGGATTTTTCCTGTTTTGCAGATCTTGCTCTCACCAGTCCTAGGGATTATTATCGCTCCGGAGAAGGTTCTTTATTACAGTTGGTTTTAACCCCCGGGGACCCTTTTATTAAAGCTAAAAATGAAGATATTGCCCAGCACGTTTTAGCGCAAGTCCATAAGTTATTTCCCTCCTCGCAGGAATTAAAGATGACTTGGTTTAGTGTGGTTAAATTAGCACAGAGTCTCTATCGGGAAGCACCGGGGATGGATGTCTATCGTCCCTCGCAAGCGACTCCTATCGCTAACTTTTTCCTTGCTGGCAGTTATACCCAACAGGATTACATTGATAGCATGGAAGGAGCCACTTTATCGGGTAAACAGGCAGCCAAAGCGATCCTACAACAGGCCGAGCGCCGGAAATCTTTAGCCACGGTTTGAGCAAACAGCCGGCAATCTCGTCCCTTAAGAAGGGATTGCCTCTAGATTTGTTTTCACTCGAAAAAGATAACCTCTATAGCTAACTTGGCAAGTCAGCCCCTCAGGCCAAGCTATACAAAAAAGACCGATCAAGCTAGACTCGTAAAAAGATCACTCCATCTAGAAGGCTTACCCTAGACTGGAAAGAACGTCGGAAAAATCTCGTCAGAAATAGGAGTCAATCGAGTTTATGCCAGAGCTTGCTGTACCATTAGAGCTTGATTTCACCAGCGAAACCTATAAATCAGCCTATAGTCGCATTAATGCCATCGTTATTGAAGGCGAATACGAGGCCAATAGCAATTATATTCAATTAGCAGACATCCTCACCGATAACAAAGAAGAGTTACACCGTCTGGCAAAAATGGAAAACCGTCACATGAAAGGTTTTCAAGCTTGCGGCCGAAATTTGCAAATCACCCCTGATATGGATTATGCCAGAGAATTCTTTTCCTCTCTGCACAATAACTTCCAAATTGCCTACGCAGAAGGTAAAGTTGTCACCTGTTTATTAATCCAATCTTTGATTATTGAAGCTTTTGCGATCGCTGCCTATAATATTTATATTCCCGTTGCTGATCCTTTTGCCCGTAAAATTACTGAAGGCGTAGTTAAAGACGAATATTTACACCTCAATTTTGGCGAAGAATGGCTAAAAGCGAACTTTGAAACCGCTAAAGAGGAATTAGAAGCGGCAAATCGCGCTAATCTACCCATTGTCTGGAAAATGCTCAATCAAGTCGAGGATGATGCTCGCGTTCTCGCTATGGAAAAAGAGGCCCTCGTGGAAGACTTTATGATTAGCTACGGGGAAGCTTTAAGCAATATCGGTTTCAGCACCCGTGATATCATGCGGATGTCTGCCTACGGATTAACTGCCGTCTAAAGCTTGAGCATCGAGATTTCTTTTTTTCGCCCTGCTGCCGCTCCACACAGAGCGGCGCTTTTGTGTAATATATTTAAGAGTCTTAACGATTTCTTAGCAATATCCTCATTTTTATCTAGTGCCATCTAGTCTAACTAAAGAACAATCAATGTTTGGTCTTATAGGTCATCTTACCAGTTTAGAACACGCCCAATCGGTCGCCGACGATCTAGGTTATCCTGAATATGCTAACCAGGGATTAGATTTTTGGTGCGCTGCCCCCCCGCAAATTGTCGATGATTTTCATGTCACCAGCATCACGGGACAAACCATCACGGGTAAATACATCGAATCCTGTTTTTTACCGGAGATGTTGTCGAATCGTTGGGTAAAGTCTGCTATTCGTAAGGTGCTAAATGCCATGGCACTCGCTCAAAAAAGTGATATCAACATCACCGCACTCGGCGGTTTTTCTTCAATTATTTTCGAGGAGTTTAATCTCAAAGATAATCGACAGGTGCGGAATATCGAGCTAGATTTTGGCCGTTTTACCACCGGTAACACCCACACCGCTTACGTCATCTGCACTCAGGTGGAAACCCTTGCTAAAAAAATGGGCATTGATTTAGCTCAATCTACCGTCGTGGTTTGTGGGGCCACCGGAGATATCGGCAGCGCTGTTTGTCGTTGGTTAAATGAAAAAACCGATACAAAAGAACTAATCTATGTGGCACGCAATCAAGAGCGTTTACAATCTCTCCAAGAGGAGTTAGGTCGCGGTAAAATTCTCCCCCTAGAGGAGGCTTTACCCCTAGCTGATATCATTGTTTGGGTGGCTAGTATGCCTAAAGGGGTAGAAATTGATCCAGATAAACTCAAGCGCCCCTGCATTATTATTGATGGTGGTTATCCGAAAAATTTAGGCATGGTATTAAATGCCCCCGATATTTCGGTGATTAAGGGCGGCATTGTCGAGCATTCCCTCGATATTGACTGGAAAATTATGAAAATCGTTAATATGGATATTCCCTCTCGTCAAATGTTTGCCTGTTTTGCCGAGGCGATTTTATTGGAGTTGGAGGGTTGGCAAACTAATTTTTCCTGGGGACGCAATCAAATTACTGTCCCTAAAATGGAACAAATCGGTGCAGCTTCCCGCAAACACGGTTTTCAACCTTTGTTATTTTAATTAATATCCCCAATCCCCCCCCCACCGACCACGGAATTAGAAGTTTTAGGCGACAAATAATTAGGAGTGAGCGCTTGACTTTGCCGGCGGCTTGGGTTATAATTGTCTTATAATGGGATGTCTGTGTTTATCAATGACTGCTTGGATTGCCATTATGAATAAACTCTTTTAAGAATATTATCCCAAAATCTGCCCACAAAAGCAAGCAAAATTTTGCCATCAATTGTTAAGTTTTGTTAAGAAAAATCCTAAGAGTGGCAAGGGATAGGACTCCCTTCGCTGATTAGAGGTCTTTTGGGGGAATTATAGAGATGTGGTCCTGATTTTTAGCTCGTTCCCAGGTTCTACCTGGGAACGCTTTGTTGAGGTTCTACCTGAATACTACTTTAAGGCAGAGCCTTCGACTCTTTGTTTGCTTACTCTTTTAAGGGAAGGGTTTTAAAATTGCTTTAACCTTTATCCTGTATGCTTTTTAGCGAATAAGGTAAGCAGAAAAGTGCCGAAATGCGATCACCAATTGACTCGCTCAAACCCTGATCAATTCGTTAACTTCCAAATGGTCTTTTTGTACTAATAAATATTCGAGTAGAACGCTCAATGCGTTTGCTAGACTGCATTTGAGACAATTTATCAAATTTTCGGTTCGAGAAATGAGCGAACGGTGAGTTTGAACTCTCAAAAATTAATTATGCAAGAAATCTAATAATAATAGGAGTGAGGGCTTGACTTTGCCGGCGGCTTGGGTTATAATCGTCTTATAATGGGATGTTTGTGTTTATCAATGACTGCTTGGATTGCCATTATGAATAAACTCTTTTAAAAATATTATCCCAAAATCTGCCCACAAAAGCAAGCAAAATTTTGCCATCAATTGTTAAGTTTTGTTAAGAAAAATCCCAATAGTGACAAGGAAGAGAACTCCCTTAACAGATCAGTCCGATCTCCTTGATAGTTTATCAGGGCTTTTGGGGGAATTATAGAGATGTGGGCCTGATTTTTAGCTTTCTAGCAAAGACGACAAAACCACTAAACTCTATGAAAACTTGGTTAGAAGATCGCGGTATTTTACCCGCTTACGGTGGGGGGGTAATCATGGGCATTACCCTCTGTTTTTTCGGAGCTGCGACCAATACCATGGCGGGATGGTTGTATGCTATCTCTGGCACGACGATCGCTGTTTTAGTTTTATCGATAATTTTACCCCGTCGTTCCCTTCTTCCTCTGAAAGTGCGTCGTCTTGCCATTGTACCCGTGAGTGCAGGAGACGATCTTAGTATTAGCCTAGAGATAGAAAATACGAGCAATCAGCCGATAAATCTGTTAGAAGTGACAGATATACTGCCTATAGTTCTCGATCGTCCAAAAATAACCCCAATAGAAGCGATTGCCCCCAAAAGTTACCATCGTTGGACTTATTATTTACCCACCAGTAAACGAGGTATTTATCACTGGCAAGAAGTACAATTAAGAACAGCAGCCCCTCTCGGTTTATTTTGGTGTCGTCGTTGTCAGCAAGCAGCGGCTAAAGCTTTAGTTTATCCCCAAGTTTTACCCTTACAACAATGTCCCCTGATCGATTCCCTCGGTCAAGAGATGGAACAAAAATTAGAAAATAATCGCTATTATCAAAGGGCTAGTCAAGGACTTACCCGTAACTTGAGACAATATCGCCAGGGTGATTCTACCCGTTTAATTCACTGGAAAACTAGCGCCCGTTTGGGAGAATTGCAAATTCGGGAATTAGAAGTGTTAACGGGGGGACAGGAAGTGATTATCTGTCTCGATACCCTCTGTGATTGGCAAGAAGACAGTTTTGAACGGGCGATTATTGCCGCTGCTTCCCTCTATTTTTATGCCCATCGTCGGCAATTAAATGTGAAACTCTGGACCGGTGAAACGGGTTTAATTCAGGGGGAAAGGGTCATTTTAGAAACTTTAGCGGCTATAGAGGCAAAAGCTAGTCAAAAAAAAGCTAATCTGCCCAATTTACCTGTGATTTGGTTGACAAGTAACTTCAATGCCATCGAACAACTCACCCCCGGCAGCCGTTGGTTATTTTTCCTCGCTGCCGATTCTAGGGAGAGTCCTTCCGTCTTAATCCGACAGTTTAGCGGATTGGCGATCGAACCAGAAATTTCTCTACAACAACAATTGCAAAAACCCCCTCGTTGAGGAAATTTCCGTTCACAGTCTAGATTGAGAGGAAATTCTCTGGAAAAAAATGCCCGTATCCCGGAAAAAGATGTTATGATAGAAAAGACTCGGACTCATGCGATCGCAACGCCTTAACCTTGTCAGGACCGGAAGGTAGCAGCAATACGGGATGCTTGTGACTGGCGTGATCTCCGGGTCTTTTTGTTGCCTGTGACGGTCGCTGTTGTGAACGCTTTCAAAACTTTTCGATCGCTTACTGCCGAGACTCGTAGTCAACTACTCTTCCTCTTCGTCACGGCGCTGTTTTTCTGGATAAGTATTACCACTCTCCTCCCCACTCTCCCCACCTATATTGACTCCCTAGGCGGTAGCAAACAAGATATCGGTTTTGTCATGGGGGCCTTTGCTATCGGTTTAATTTTATCGCGCAGTTGGTTAGGCAATCTAGTCGATCGCCGCAGTCGCCAATTAGTGGTTTTATTTGGAACTATTGTCGCCGCTACCGCACCCCTCGGTTATCTATTTTTTCGCGATCTTTCCTCTTTATTCGCCGTCCGCGCCTACCATGGTCTCAGTATCGCCGCTTTTACCACCGGTTACAGTACCCTAGTGGTGGATTTTTCCCCCGTTCGTCAACGGGGAGAGATAATTGGTTATATGAGCTTAACTGCACCCCTAGGCATGGGAATCGGTCCAGCTTTAGGCAGTTATCTCTACCAATCGATCGGTTATAACGGTTTATTTCTAGTTTCCGCCGCTTCAGGAGCGATCGCCTTTCTCTTGGGTTTCTCCATTCAAGAACCGGACTTCAAGAAAAAATTAGCCCAAATGAAGGCAGAAAATCAGACAATCGAGCGCAGTTTTTGGGCATTATGTCAAGAGCGAGCTTTTTTAGTCCCTACCTTAGTTTTTCTATTGGTCGGTACTTTATTCGGCGGTTTAGTCGCTTTTTTACCCCTGTTTCTCCTCGAAAATCAGATTCCTGTCAGTGCTGGTCTATTCTACAGCTGTGCGGCAGTATCGGGGGTAATCGGACGGATTTTGTCGGGAGGAGCCAGCGATCGCTATGGACGGGGTTTATTCATCACTATTAGCGTTTTTTGCTATGGTTTATCCATGTTGATTCTATCTTCTGCCCGATCTCCTTCCGATTTAATTTTAGCCGCTATCCTCGAAGGTACGGGAGGGGGGATTTTATTCCCTATGTTACTGGCTTTAATCTCCGATCGCTCTGGGCCCCAAGAACGCGGCCGGGCCTATTCTATCTGTATCGGCGGTTTTGATGTGGGAACAGCCTTAGCCGGTCCAATTCTGGGGGTTTTAGCAATTTCCTACAAAACTATGTTTAGTTTATCGTCAGGATTAGCTGTTATCGCTCTCTTTCTCTTTTTTACTCTCTCTAACCCCACCATACGCCATTCTTTTCTCTTCGCTTTCGGCTTAGAAAAAGATCGTTATGCTCTGCGCGGACAATTACAATAAAGCTTACTGAAAAAGTTTTTCCTAGGGCAGGGTTATTTAATAGGTTTGAGGTTGAAAATTATCGGGAATATCTAATTCAAATACTTGGTCATGAATCCGAGCCACATAAAGCCCTTCTTGCAGAATTTTTTCCCGTAATTCCGGGGATAAATCAACCGCCGCTAATATGCCATAGAGTTTTTTATCTTTGTGTTCAGGAAAAAAGCGGCGAAACCGTTGCAAAATACTTTTTAATTGTGTAATAGACTCCTCTCTGGCATGACTTTTAACCTCAACGATATAAGCAGTATTTAGCTCACCATTTGTATAGGCAAGAACATCAATTTCTAGGTGTTGTCCTTCTTTACTGGCGCGCACACTGGGACTAACAACTTCCATACCAAAGCGTTGTCTGAGAATCGTTTCCATTGAGGGAAGGGCAAGTCCTTCGGTAAAGCTGCCGAATTTGGCACCAAGTCCCCCAATTTGTTTGCCCAGTTCTTTGAGTTGTTTGTCAGTTTCCTTCTGTTGTTGGGCGTTTTCCTTCTGTTGTTGACTAACTTCCTTCAATAGTAGTTCAGTCTCCTTCTGTTGTTGACTAACTTCCTTGAGTTGTTTGTCAGTTTCCTTGAGTTGTCGGTCAGTTTCTTTTTGAGCGGTAGTTAATTCGGCTAAGAGTCGCCATACATCTTCGGATGTAGTTGCCATAGATAATTTTTTCCTTCTGCTCTGGTCTATTGCTATTTTAGTCAATTGCGCCGATACTTCCTAATTTTTAACCCGCAATGATGTCTTTTTTGTCCAGTACATCTTATCCCATTTTAAGCGAACACTACCGTGCGATTAGCGTAAACCAAAATGCGATTTTGCAAGTGTAAACGTACCGCTCGCGCTAACACCCCCCTTTCTAAATCCTTACCTTGACGAATTAAATCTCCTACGGTATCGCGATGGCTAACTCTGACCACATCCTGCTCGATAATTGGCCCCTGATCGAGATCGGCAGTGATATAATGGGCGGTGGCTCCAATAATTTTTACCCCTCGATCGTAGGCCCGTTGATAGGGATTAGCTCCGGCAAAAGCCGGTAAAAAAGAATGATGAATATTGATAATATTGGGGAAAAAGTTAATAAAATCTGGAGTGAGAACCTGCATATATTTAGCTAAAATCACTAAATCTATCCGGTATTCCCGCAGTAACTCTAATTGTCTGGCTTCCTGTTCAATCTTGGTTTCGGCGGTAATGGGAATATGATGAAACTCAATACCGAATTGATTGGCAACTGAGTGTAATTCTGGATGATTGCTAATAATTAAAGGAATTTCTGCCCTAATTTCTCCCCCGTGTTGTCGCCATAATAAATCGAGGAGACAATGATCCTGTTTTGTCACCCAAATAGCTAGACGCGGGACAGTATCGGAAAAATGTAAGGACCAACTAGCCTGCAAAGGTTTGGCAATAGCGGCGAAAGCTGGTTCGATCATCCCACGGGGTAAATTAAACCCCTCTAATTGCCATTCTATCCGCATCAGGAACAATCCCGCCGAAAAATCCGTGTGTTGGTCAGCGTGGATAATATTGCCGCCATTAGCGTAGATAAAATTAGCGATTTTCGCCACTAGACCAATCTGGTCGGGACAAGAAATTAACAAGGTTGCAGTGGCAGCAGTCATAAATTATCGGCGGCAAGAATTGACTTTTTCTATCCCTAATTTATTACAATTTTAGGCACTTCGTCCCTTTGATGCACAAAAAAGATCGTTTGTCAATAGCGATCGCCGATTAAATTCCTGGTTAAACTGATAGGCTCTTCCCTTGCTCAGAAGTGGCAAAATGCCGCTCGATTAGGGAGGGGACATCTTGGGGAGCTACCTGATTATAATGCTTTTTATCGGGCATAACCACCAGATTCGGGCCTTTTTTGCACTGTTTTAAACAGCCGGTTAATTTAATATTCACCGCTTCTCCCAGTCCTTTTTCCTCTAAACCACTCTCCAAGCTTTGGCAAACTCTCGCACCGCCATTTTTCCAACAATCGGACTTCTGACAGATTAAGACGGTGGCTTTTTTCGCTTTTGCCGGGGCGACTTCTGGGGTTTTTTCGCCATATAAATGCTCGATCCCTAGTACCCTCAGTTTTAATTTTCCCTTTTTTGAACAAAGACTACTTTCTCCCGTCACTTTTAGCCATGAGTGGAGAGCAATATTGAGAGGTATGTGGTCTCGCAGTGTTTTTTCGGGCTTAAACCAATATTCTCGTTTATCAACACTGATTCTCAGGTATTTTACCTTATATCCGTCTTTGAGGACAAAACCGAGGAATTGACCGACCACTTGAAAGGGAACCATGGCAGTTACAGATTTTGACATACTTTCTCACTTTTTACTCTTAGATTGCTAATTTTTCTCAAGGATTATGCTTGCCAACTGGTTTCCAGCCAAGCGATTAAACAGCCTCGGGAAGCCTCTAGCTGCCGCAGGACAGTCCACAGCTGTAAAAGTTGAGCGGAGGCATCGATGCGAACCTGCAAAGGCTGATGGAACAAGCATTTATCTTCAATGTCTAGGGCCTGCAGCCAGTGGTAGAGCTGCCAGCGCTCCCAAGCACTAAGAGGGAAGATTTTCTCACCTTCCGATGGCAATTTGTCTGTACTCATGGGGCTTTTAATTGAGAACTATTAGCAATATAACTCTAGGCTGATGTTCTCAGTATAACCAACAACTGCAAATAATTATCAATAACCTGAAGAAAAAAAAGTTGTCCGGTAGCGGCGATCGGCTAAAATCTTGCTTGTCCGCTTTGCCGACAGGAATCGCTACCGCCTACAATTGTCAAAGGGATAAAAATGGAGATAAAAAGATTTATTGACGAAAATTATGGATAAAAAAGCTCAAAAAACCGATAATTCAGCAGTTCTCTATTTTGATGGTGGTTCTCGCGGCAATCCGGGGAGAGCAGCCGGTGCAGCGGTAATAGTTTTAGCCGAGGGCAATTCCTTGACTACGACTAGATATATGGAGATAGCCACTAATAACGAGGCTGAATACACGGGATTGATTATTGGATTGGAAAAAGCCCAAGAATTAGGCTTAAAAAGCCTAGAAATTCGGGGAGACAGTCAATTAGTCATCAATCAAGTTAAGGGAGACTGGAAGGTAAAAAGCGATAGTTTACGTCCCTTTTATCAGCGTGCTTGTCAATTAGTTGCCCGATTCGATCGCATTAGCTGGCGCTGGATTGAACGAGCTAAAAATAGTGTGGCTGACGCTGCCGCTAATCATTGTCTGGATGCAGCGAAAAAATCGCCAGAAAAACCGAAGGAAGGCGAAACTAATCTCAATATTCTGCTCCAATCCCTGAAACCAGTCCTAAATACCGAAGAATTCGTTTTTTCTTCCCTAACAGCAACAGGACTAGAACAGCTACAATTAACTCCTATCTGCCAATTTCAGGAAGAGGAAGGCATAACGGTGATTATTCCCCGTCAGCAAGCCGATCGCATGGGCTTGCAGTACAAATATATTTATAGACAAATTACTCTTTCTGTGCATTCTAGTTTAGCGGCGGTGGGATTTTTAGCGGTGATTAGTGAGAAACTGGCCGCAGCAGCAATTAGCGTCAATGTCATTTCTGGTTATTATCACGATCATTTATTTATCCCTAGGGATAGGGTGACAGAAGCGATGGCTATTCTCGAAGAAATTAGCCGCTCCTAACAGTTATCAGTTATCAGTTATCAGTTATCAGTTATCAGTTATCAGTTAGCAGTTATCAGTTAGCAGATGTGAGTTTTCAATTCACTCATTACTGTTTACTGTTCACTGAAAAAACAGGATTTAGTATTATTTGCTCTCCTCTGAGGAATTTTTCACCGTTTCTTCTAGGATAACTACCGGTTCTTTTTCCCGCTGCTGCGAGCGGATGATATCGATGGTACTTTTCAGCACACTAGCGATAGGAACTGCTATCAATAAACCGAGAATTCCTGCCACTTTGCCACCGATAAAAAGAGATAGAATAATCCAGACGGGATTAAGTCCGATCATACCTCCCATTAACCGAGGGGCGATGACATTATCATTAATTTGACCGACAATAATAGTCAGGGTCAAAACTTTTAACCCTAACCAAAAATCTTGAAACATCAGTAGGGTACTAATGCCAATAATGGTGAAGGCACTGGCAAAAGGAATTAATGTAGTTAGACCGATCGCCACCCCGAATAATAGGGCATAATCGACCTTGAGAATCACAAAAACAAAAATTTGAGCAAGGCTGAGAATTCCCGCTAAAATGGTTTGACCAGCAAAATAGGTTTCAAAAGTTTGACGAATAATCGTTCTTAATTTGAGATTCCATGGGGACGGAATCCAGCTTAAAATTCCCTCCCAAATTTGTTCGCCATAGAGAACCAGAAAGACAGTTAGAACCAGAACAAAGAGAATGTTTAGGATACTGTTGATAGTTCCCAGCACAAAGCTCAGTAATTGAGTGCTAAGAGTTTGTAAAACATTGGTTAGTCGTTCCGATAACTGGGTGATTGATTGCTCGATATAAATCGCATATTTCTGAGTTTTATCCCACTTTTCTAAATTTTGTATCTGTTCGGTTCCCGACTCGATCCACTGGGGCAAACTATTGATTAAACTGCTTAATTGCTCGACAATCTGGGGAATTAAAATTAAACCTAAAACGCTCAAAATTAATAGGGCAATTAGAAAGACAATAGCGATCGAACCACTGCGATTAACCCCGCGTCTTTGCAGCAGTTTGATGGGAACATCTAAGACAAAAGCTAGTAAACTAGCAGTGACAAAAATACTAACTAAGGGTTCTAGGTAGCTAAATAATTGGAATAATAACCAGCCATTGAGAAATAAGAGCGGAAAAACCAGAGTTAGCCGCAACCAACGAGGTAGTTGCTTAAAAAGCTCTATCATTAGACCTCTTGTAAAAATCAAAAATTGTTGTTAGGGTTAGGAGTCAGTAGTCAGTAGTCAGTAGTCAGGAGAATTAAGAATGAATAATAATCAATTAAACGGTCTATTTACAGATTTTATGTAATTTAATCCTTGTTTTTGCCTTTTTTGAACCCTCAAAAATTAATTATGCAAGAGGTTTATTAATTTTGTCCTGAGAGAGTATCGATGTATGTAAAAAGAGAGTTTTCTAACCAGAAATCCTCTTTCAATCTACCATCTCCGTGCCACTTTTTTGGTTCCAGTAACCCTGAAACTCTTATCTTAACTGTATGGAGCTAAGCGGATTCGAACCGCTGACCCCCTCAATGCCATTGAGGTGCTCTACCAACTGAGCTATAGCCCCGCGAAGACCATTTTTGAATATAGCTTAAATAGAATCATTTTGTCAAGGGGGGGCGAGAAAAAAATTTGTCACAGCCAAGGCGATCGCTAATTGACAAGAGTGAAACAATCGCCCCCATTTAGACAGGAGCCGAAATTTGGGTTAAATAGGTTAAACAGTGACCCATGAGGAAATAAACTACTAACATAGCCACTGCCGCTGCTGCCACCAAGGTTCCCGCCAGCATCAAGGAAAACTCTTGCCTGTCGAACGCTTGCTGCATCAGATGCAATGACCAAGCCACAAGACCGAGGTCAAAGATGAGAATCGGAACTAACATATTTTAAATTTTGTTAACTTTCTTCTATTCTAATACATAATTTTCCCGAGGGATAATCGGAGGGAAGTTAAAAACAGGGATTTTTTGCCGGTTGCTCGATCGCGGCTGTCAGCCGTCAGCCATTGGCTTTCAGTAACAGGTGTAAACCTTGCTCTTCTTGGTTTGCAGCCTGAAGAAATCCTTTTCCCGAAAAAGCGACTCAATCCCTAGATTAAGTTCTGCAAATCTTGCTCTCATTTTCCCGGCTAACGCACGGGTACTTGTTGATTTTGCAGATAATTTTTGACCTCAGCGATGGTTAATTGACCATAATGGAGCAAAGAAGCCAATAAAGCCGCTTCTGCCCGGCCTTCCGTCAATGCTTCGTAGATATGCTGACAATTACCCGCTCCTCCAGAGGCAATCACAGGAATCTCCACCCTTTCTGCGATCGCTTTTGTCAAGGCCAGATCGTAACCCGCTTGCGTGCCGTCGGCATCCATACTGGTAACTAACAACTCACCCGCCCCGCGTTTTTCCACTTCTTGCGCCCATAATAAAGCATCAATACCCGTATTTTCACGTCCACCCCGAACATAAACCTCCCAACCGGGGTTATGCACATCCTTGCGTCGTCTAGCATCGATCGCCACCACAATACACTGTTTCCCAAAGCGATCGCTGGCTCGATCGAGCAATTCCGGCTCGCGCACGGCAGCCGAGTTAATGCTGACTTTATCGGCCCCGGCTCTTAACAAATTTTTAATATTTTCTAAGGATTGGATGCCACCCCCCACGGTCAGAGGAATAAAAACCTGTTCCGCCGTGCGATAGACTACATCAATAATTGTGTCGCGATCTTCATGGGTAGCAGTAATATCAAGAAAAACCAACTCATCGGCCCCTGCCTGATTATACAAGCGAGCTAACTCCACGGGGTCGCCAGCATCCTGAAGATTGACAAAATTAACCCCTTTAACTACCCGACCTTTATTGACATCCAAACAAGGCAAAATCCGCTTCGCTAACATATCCTAGACTCTTGATTGTAACAATGGCCATCAAACGATCGCACAATTCCCCCCCGGCAGCCGAGGAAAATCTGCTCACTCCCAATCCCACTATAGAAGAAACGGAAAAAGCAGAAGCGCAAATTCGTCCCCAATCCCTAGAGGATTATATCGGTCAACAGGACTTAAAAGCTAATCTAAAAGTCACCATCGCCGCGGCCAAAGCTAGACAAGAAGCGATCGATCATTTGCTCTTCTACGGACCGCCGGGGTTAGGCAAAACCACCATGGCTTTAATTTTAGCGGCCCAGATGGGAGTAAATTGCCGCATTACTGCCGCCCCCGCTTTAGAGCGTCCCCGGGACATTACCGGCATCCTGATCAATCTTCAACCCCGGGATATTCTTTTTATCGACGAAATTCATCGACTGAATCGGGTGACGGAGGAGTTATTATACCCCGCGATGGAGGATTATCGGCTGGATGTGACGATTGGTAAGGGTCAAGCGGCGAAAATTCGCAGTATTTCTTTACCTCCCTTTACTTTAATCGGTGCTACTACCAAAGTTGGCTCTTTAACTGCGCCTTTACGCGATCGTTTTGGCATGATTCAACGTCTGCGTTTCTATACAGTTGAGGAATTGACAGCAATTATGCTCAGAAGTGCCACTATTTTTAATATTCCCATTACCGAAGCGGGTGCGATCGAAATTTCCCGTCGCAGTCGCGGAACTCCACGCATTGCCAATCGTTTATTAAAACGGGTACGCGACTATGTGCAGGTGAAGGGAGAAACTATTATCACCCCCCAGTTAGCCGCTGAGGGATTAAATCAATTAAATGTGGATTCTATGGGTTTAGATTGGACCGATCGATTAGTATTAAAGACGATGATCGAACAGTTTCAAGGTAAACCCGTGGGATTGGAAGCGGTAGCGGCAGCCACGGGAGAAGATGCCAAGACGATTGAGGAGGTGTATGAGCCTTATTTATTACAAATAGGTTATCTTCATCGTACTCCCCGGGGCCGCGTGGTGACGTCAGCCGCCTACGAACATTTAGGTTTACTGGCGAAATTGCCGAAAAATAAGGATCGGAGTTTACCTTTGTTCGAGTTCTAGTTTTCTAGATAGGGTTGGCTGAATAAATGTGAAATATAGACGAGGTATGGGGTTTGGGGCTTTTTGGCGAAGCAGCTGCAAGATTTTCAAGCTAGTGGCTCAAAAACCTTACATCTTGATCGGCGATCGCGTCCTGTACGGGCGAAGCATTCGGACAATAACCTATCGCTGAAACCGTAGATTTTCTATCCGAATGCTTCGCCCCTACTTTTTCAGCAAACCCTAGATAGGGTTGGCTGAATAAATCTAAAAACCTTGTTGGATTAAGAGTTTTTCGGGGGGAAAATTCACACCCCACACCCCACACCCCCCCCCTGCCCCCCCCGATGTCGGGGGGGTTGGGGGGGGCGACACCCTGCCTCTAGGAACAACTTTTTCAGCCAACCCTGATTACCTGGGTTTTAGCTTACCCGTGTCTTTAAATACTGGCTTGACCGCGTGAAATCACACAAGTCTTTATACAAAGGTCGTATCATCAAGATCGTAGTAAGTTACATTGTTGCCATTGCTGGCCGCTTCTAATCTACACTGCATTGGGATTGGTCAAAGCTAATTACAATAGTGATCTTTTACAGCCAATGATTTTTTAAGTCTGTTAACGCCATATGTCTGTCCTAAATAAAGAAAATCTTAAACTAGAAACTCTCACCCTATTCCAAAAATACCAAAAAACAAGAGACAATAAGTTACTGGATCAGATTATAGAGTTAAACCTAGGATTAGTCAGAAGGGAAGCTCATCATTGGGTCAATCAATGCCGTGAAAATTACGAAGATTTAGTCCAGGTTGGCTGTATGGGACTAATTCGAGCGATCAAACGTTTTGACAGCAGCAAAGGTCATGCTTTTAGTTCCTTCGCTATTCCCTATATTCGCGGCGAAATTCAACACTATCTGCGGGATAAAGGTTATACAGTTCGTATTCCTCGTCGTTGGTTAGATTTAGGCAGACAAGCAACAAATATGCGTCGGGATTTCCAGGCCCTCTACAATCGTCAACCCAATGATACGGAAATCTCCCTCGCTTTAAATATTTCCCTCGCAGAATGGCAAGAGGTAAAACTGGCTTTCCAAAACCGTGAACCTCTTAGTCTCGATGCGACGGTTAATAACGATGAAGATAATCATACTTGTTTAAAAGACATCGTTCCCGATCCCCGTTATCGCAGCTTTCAACTTTGTCAAGAGGATCGCATTCGTTTACAACAGGCAATGGCTCAATTAGAAGACAAAACCCGTCATATTCTTGAATTTGTCTTCCTTAAAGATCTTACTCAACGGGAAACCGCCGAACAATTAGGCATTAGTGTCGTTACCGTCTCCCGTCGGGTGAAAAAGGGTTTAGAAATGCTCAAGGAAACCATGCTCCAAGAAGTATTTTAGCCCAATTATCGGTTCTCATAGCAAGTCCGTTATTAACTCCCAATCCAACTTTAAAAACTCAGTTATGGATTTTTTTCCCCTGCTCCCCGCTTATCTTTGCTCCAATAGCAAGTAATTTAAAACCTCAGCTAAATATTCATACTGCTCGATCGAATTATAGTAGTGAGCAGAAATTCTCACAATTAATGATGCTTCTCCCCAGGGAATTATCGGCACTTCGATCTGATATTTTTCCCACAGTTGTCTAGATAAGTCTTCTGCTGCCCAAGCATAACTAGGCATTAGAATTGAGGACATCGCTCCAATCATTGATTCTGGACAGGGATAATTGACCTGCAAGGCACGACAAAGCAAATTTCTGGCTTTTAAAACCAAATTATGATTCCTCGCCATCAGACCCAGTAAACCATCAATAGAGAGAGAATTTAAAAACTCGATCGCTTTTGGCACTGATAAATAAGCACTGGGATCATCGGTTCCCATCCAAGCAAATTCTAACTGAAAACGGGAGCGATCTTGTCGAGGAGAATTGGCCCCATGGCTAATAGTTAAAGGTCGAATTATTGCCTGTTTATCCCCGCGCACATAGAGAAAAGCAGCCCCCTTGGGACTACATAACCACTTATGACAATTAGCAGTATAATAGGTGGGATTAATTTCCCCGATATTAAGGGGTAAAAAACCTAAAGCATGAGCGCCATCGATGAGAGTATCAATGCAGCGATTATTTAATTCTTGCACAATTTCTGCGATTGGCCAAATTAAGGCCGTGGGACTGGTGACATGATCTAAAACTACTAATTTTGTCCGGGGAGAAACAGATGCTAAAATTGCTTGACTAATTTCTAAAGGGGACTGCACAGGAAAGGGAATTTTAGCGATAATTACCTTTAAACCCCATCTTTTAGCTATATGTTTAACTGCATTAGCACAAGCATTATAGGTCTGATCGGTGATCAGAATTTCCTCATTTTCCTGAAATGTTAAGGAATTTAACACCGCATTTACTGCTGTGGTTGCATTGGGAACAAAGACTAAATCATCGCTATTTACACTGACTAAATCCGCTAATTTTTCCCTAGCAATATCTAATAATCCCTCTAATTCTCTCCCCAAAAATGCTAAAGGTTGTCTTTCCATTCGTTCCCGCAATTGTTGCTGATAATCCAAGACTATTTTAGGGGTTGCACCATAGGAACCATGGTTGAGAAAATAGATATTATCGGGAATTAACCAAAAGTTTTTGGACATATTGAATTAATTTGATTTTATTCAAAACTAGAAAAAATAGCTGAAAAATTGCCTATTGTATTCAGATACTGACTAGCTAGTATATTTATGATAAGCGGGTGGGTGGAATTAAATATAAGATGAACGTAGGTTGGGTTGAAGCATGAAACCCAACACCCGCTCATGTTACGCTACCGCTAACCCATCCTACAAATAATTGTGCCTCCCTACTTATAACCACCTATTTTAGATTAATCTCCCATGGTTTGAAAACGATGAAAACGATGAATAATTTCAGTGACAAAAGTTTCTCCATCTATGAGAGGATGATTTTCTGATGCAAAGATAGCTTTATCTATTTTTTGCCGAATATCTTCTCTCCATTCTGCATCAGTTATTTGTTCATATTCATCGAGTAACTGCAAAGCAAAGTCGATGACTTCTTGGGGAGATTGATATTTTCCCGTTTTCACTTTCGGTTGGAGATGTCGGTTCATAGGTATTATGACTATCTACTGAGAAAATCAGCTTTACCTTAATTTTAAGCTAAATATCGACAAAAAAAGCTCTCCAGGAAAAAGGAGAGAGGAGAGAACGAGTTAGAAAAAATTATTAATGTAACCATCCTTTCAGACGACGTGCGACTTGAGGACGACGTAATTTTCGCATCGCTTTAGTTTGAATTTGACGTACTCGTTCCCGAGATAAATTGAACATTCCCCCCACTTCCTCTAGGGTATAGGGTTGACTGGTAGCTAAACCATAACGGAGGGAGATAACATCTTTTTCCCGTTCCGTGAGAACATCACTTAAAACTGCGAAAATTTCTTGACGCATCATCATCTCATTCATTTTATCTTCGGGAAGTTGTAGATCATCATCTTCCAAAAGATCCACTAATTCCGTATCTTCTCCCTTCCCTACACGATGATTTAAAGAGAGAGATTGACGACGCAATTGTAATAATTGCCGCAATTGTTCGGGAGTTATTTCTAACGCTTCTGCAAGTTCCCGTTCATTGGGATTGCGCTGTAAATCTTGCTTGAGAATGCGCTGCGCTTTTTTGAGTTTATTGAGTTTTTCGACAATGTGAATCGGTAAACGAATTGTCCGCGCATCGTTAGCAATGGTGCGGGTGATTGCTTGTCGAATCCACCAATAAGCATAGGTAGAGAATTTATAACCTTTATTGGGATCAAATTTTTCGGCCGCACGGTTGAGTCCGATCGCACCTTCTTGAATTAAATCTAAGAAAGGAACCCCGCGATTTAAATAGCGTTTAGCGATAGAAACCACCAAGCGCAAATTAGAACGAATCATTTTCCGTTTAGCTGTTCGTCCCCGATAAAGACGGTTTTCCAGTTGACGTTCATTATCTAATTCTAAAGCGATTGCCCATTCCGTTTTCGTCGGGGGACGATGTAAATTTTCTTGCAGTTTTTGGCGTACTTCTTCCGCTTCCATGAGAAACTTAACCGAGTAGGCTAATTCAATTTCTTCTTCCGCACTAAGCAGGGGATAACGAGCCATTTCTTTAAAAAATGCCCCAACAGTGTCTTCATTGCTGCCTTTATCGTATCCAGTTCCACTACTCCCACGAGTGTTTTTTAGGGTTTCCGGTAAAGATTCAGTCAGATCCTCGTCAGTTCTTTCAGCAAAATCCACGCTGTCCAGTTCTAAAGGATTTGTCTCCAGGGCAATGATTTGATTAAAATTATCATCAGCGGCTAGTTTAGAGATTTTCATAAGCAGTTATGGATGGAGTGGGGTTATAATAGCGGGGAAAAACTTAGTTTCTCCCAATGGGCTGATTGTTACATTGAATTTTCGGGGAGCAGATTTTTTAAACGTTTTCTTAATTAATGGCGGCCATTTCTGGGATATAATTGGGTGCTTCTGTGTCCATGGTTACAAATCGCTGAACCAGATAATCAGATTTTCTGGTGAATAGGGGAGACTTTCAGGGTTTTCACTTATACACTCTAACTAAGGTTTTTAGTATTTGACTAGGTAAAGATCACGCTTCTTAACAATCAAGATAGCCATCAGCTTTTTATTACTATTCTTCGCTTTTTCTATTGAGAACCATTCTCACCTTTTGACTAACTATGGTGCGATTTAATAGCTAATAGTCAATAGTTATCATTAACTTTATCAATGCTTAAGGGTGGATAAAAATTCTTTTGGGAAGACTTCACTAGCTAAAAATCAAAATTTGTGGGCAAAAAAGCAATATTTAAACTGTTTTTAGAGAAAATTAACTGGTTTTATTCCCCTCAAGCTTTAAACTATAATTTAAATACCCCATTCTCCCCACTTCCCACTCCCCACTTCCCACTCCCCACTGATAACTGATAACTGATAACTGATAACCATGCTCGATCGCTGTGCTACCCTGACTGTAGCAGAACCTCGCACACCTTACCAATTAACCACAACTGGACAACCGTGGTTAGAAGTTTTGGTTGATCGCCCTTATCCTAGAGATAGTCAAGAGGATCAGCAAATATTAACCTATAGTGTCCCCCTGGATTTAACGGTAGAAATTGGCGATATTTTAAGCGTTCCCTTCGGTTCTCAGGTAATTGGGGGAATTGCTCTTAGATTTCTCGAAAATTTGCCTGCAGGACTAGAAGAAAATCAAATCCGTCCCGTGGAAGATGTGATTACTAAGGGCTTTTTCCCCGATAATTATTGGCAGTTATTGACGAAAATCGCCCAATACTATGCAACGGATTTAATCACCGTTGTTCGCGTCGCTTTACCTAAGGGTTTACTGCGAAGTTCCCAACGTCGCATCAGATTAAAACCAGAAGCGATTCCCCCCGGTGCAGAAGTTTTTTGTACTCCCCTCTCCCGTCAGATTTTATCCCTGCTCAAAAATCAAAAAGAAGGCGATTATTCGGCGAAATACCTGCAAGAAAAACTAAAAAATGCTAATTACGGGATCCGAGACTTAGTTAAGCGCGGTTGGGTAGAAAGTTATCTAGAAGCACCCAAAAGTACCAATATTAAGCTAAAAAAAGCCATTACCCTGCTAATAACCGACTTTCCTGCCGATTTAACCGAAAATCAACGCAAAATTGTCGAAATTCTCCGTCATCAGGGAGGAGAAATGTGGCTGCCAGAATTGGTAAAACTTGCGGGGACAAAACATTTTAAACCGCTCATTGACAAGGGTTATGTGGTGATTGAGGACAGGGAATTCCTGCGCTTATCCTCGGCGATTATGAGCAGGGATCAACCAAAAACACTCACTTATAGTCAAAAACAGGCTTTAGAAGCCATTCAAACCCTAAAAGGTGGTGAAAGCGCTCTCTTACATGGAGTGACGGGATCGGGTAAAACAGAAGTCTATCTACAGGCGATCGCACCTGTCCTGGCAGCGGGTAAATCTGCCTTGGTTTTAGTCCCCGAAATTGGATTAACACCGCAACTAACCGATCGCTTTGTGGCCCGTTTTGGCGATCGAGTCTATGTTTATCATAGCGCCCTCTCGGAAGGAGAAAGATACGATACCTGGCGACAGATGTTGACAGGAACCCCGCAAGTTATTATCGGGACGCGATCGGCAATTTTTGCCCCTTTACCCCATCTAGGCATGATTATCCTCGATGAAGAACACGATAGCAGCTTTAAACAAAGTCAATTACTCCCCACCTATCACGCGCGTACCGTGGCTAAATGGCGCTCTCAATTAAACCATTGTCCCGTAATTTTAGGCTCGGCCACGCCATCCCTAGAAACATGGCTAGAATCCCAAGCTAATCCCCGTCTTTACCTATCTTTGCCCGATCGCATCCAAAATCGCCCCTTACCGCGGGTGGAAATCGTCGATATGCGACGGGAATTGCAGCGAGGCAATCGTTCCCTGTTTAGTCAATCCCTGCGTTCATCTCTGGAAACCCTGCGCGACAAGGGAGAACAGGCAATTTTATTCGTCAGTCGCCGGGGACATAGTACCTTTGTATCTTGCAGAAGTTGCGGTTATGTGCTGGAGTGTCCCCACTGTGATGTCTCCCTCTCCTACCACCACACCGAACCGGGAGCGCAAGAATTACTCCGCTGTCACTACTGCAACTATGGTCGCATCCATCCGAAACAATGTCCTGAATGCGGTTCTCCCTATCTGAAATTTTTCGGTACTGGTACTCAGCGCGTCACCCAAGAATTAAGCAAAGAATTTCCTGATTTGCGCTGCTTGCGTTTTGATAGTGATACCACCCGTAACAAAAATGCTCCCCGGGAACTATTAAAACTATTTACTGATGGTGAGTTTGATGTTTTAGTGGGAACCCAAATGCTCACCAAAGGATTAGATATCGATCGAGTTACTTTAGTAGGAGTAATGGCAGCCGATGGCTTACTTTATCACTCCGATTATCGCGCCTCCGAACGCGCTTTTCAAACCCTCACCCAAGTAGCAGGGAGAGCAGGAAGGGGAGAAACAGAAGGAAAGGTAATTATCCAAACCTATACCCCCGAACATCCCGTGATTAGAGCAGTGCAAACCCACGATTATGAGGGTTTTGTCGAGACGGAATTAATGCAGAGAGAGGGTTTAAATTATCCTCCCTACGGCAGTTTAGTCTTAATTCGCTTTAGTGGTTTAGATGGGGAAGCAGTGCAGAAAAGTGCCGAAAATGTCGCAGAGGAATGTGTTAATAATTTCGGTTCCGATTGGGATATTTTGGGACCTGCACCAGCAACAATTATGCGTGTGGCTAACCGTTATCGCTGGCAAATTCTGTTAAAATTATCGGGAGAAAAGGCTGATATCGGTCGTCTTTTTCGTCCTTTGAAAAGCTTAGTTTTACCCAAGGTAAGTATGGCGATCGATGTGGACCCCTTAACTATAGAATAATCAAGGATGGATAATGCGCTCGCAACGCGCTCGCTACGCGAGATCGCTATTGTTCACGGGTGCAACCAGTTATCTAAATCTGTCAAAGTGTTAAAGTCTAATAAAGCGATTCCTAAGTCTTCTAACCGCTCCACAGGAAGGTTACGGATGGTTTCTTCTAGATTTTGCGGTATTTCACCGAAACGTCGCTGAAGTTGACGGAGGACTAACTTTAATGCTTCCTGCTGTACACCTTGCTGAATCGCTTGTTCCCTATCCTGTTGGTAAAGTGGAGCTAAACGCATAATAAACTCCCTATCCTCCTGTGTTTTTTTCGATAACGCTTCTAAATTTCTACTCAAATTATACAATAAGTTTAAAGAAGCCGATTTTAGGGGAGCATTCGGCGATAATCTGGTTAATTCATCGATAGCTCTCTCTCTTGTTCCTCCTCTACCCAATAATCTTAGCCATAATGTCTCTGGGATTGCGGGTAACTGATGAATGACGACAATAGCTGTACCTAAACCCTCCGGGAGAAAATAAACCCCTTCTCCCCAATTGGGTTGTAATTGAGCCGTAAACAGGGATAAAATGCGCTCACTAGCTGTGGGAGTGAGAATCCACAACTTAGGTATCTCCTCCTCTGATATTCTCTGTTTATTTCTCTTTGCTTCTCT
>NZ_JAPZSR010000136.1:0-29450 GCF_027531875.1 Microcystis sp. LE19-84.1B
GATAACTGATAACTGATAACTGATAACTGATAACTGATAACTGATAACTGATAACTGATAACTGATAACTGATAACTGATAACTGATAACTGATAACTGATAACTGATAACTGATAACTGATAACTGATAACTGATTTAACCTTGCCAATTAACCCAATCTTGGGGTTTTAGGAAGACATCATAGAGTTTTGCTTCTGGGGTGTTTGGTGCAGGTTGATAACAGTATTCCCAACGGACTAAAGGAGGTAAAGACATCAAAATTGATTCGGTACGACCGTTAGTTTGCAAACCAAAAATTGTGCCACGATCATAAACTAAATTAAATTCTACATAACGACCGCGACGATAGAGTTGAAACTGACGTTCTCTGTCACCGTATTCTGTCGAGCGCCGTTTCTGGACAATGGGAACGTAAGCGGGTAGAAAAGCCCGGCCACAGTCATTAATGAAACTAAAAATTTCTTCCCAGTTGCGCGGTTGTTGGGGAGATAATTTTTCTGAATAGATAGCGGCATCACTTTCGGCAAAAGGACCCCGATAGAGAGGGTCTAAACCGTCTTGGTAATCAAAGAAAATCCCGCCGATACCTCTGGCTTCCTGACGATGATTGAGATAAAAATATTCATCACACCAGCGTTTAAAAACGGGATAATATTCGGGATGATGTTGGTCGCAAACCTGTTTAAAAGTGCGGTGAAAATGACTAGCATCTTCTTCAAAAGCATAGTAGGGAGTTAAATCGGCACCACCGCCAAACCACCAAACTGGACCTGCTTCAAAATAGCGATAATTGAGGTGAACCGTGGGAATATAAGGATTGCGAGGATGTAAAACCATCGAGGTTCCCGTGGCGTAAAATTGATGACCGGCAGCCTCAGGCCGTTGTTTGGCAATGCTAGGAGGTAATTCTTTCCCCCAAACTTCCGAAAAATTCACCCCTGCCTGTTCAAAAATTGCCCCTTCCCGCAAAACTCGCGAACGTCCGCCGCCACCTTCGGGCCGTTGCCAACTATCTTCGATAAATTTTGCTTGTCCATCCACTTCTTCTAATCCCTGACAAATTTCATCCTGTAGGGATTTCATGAATTCACTGACGCGGCTACGGCTGTCACTGGCGGGCAAATTGGCAAGGGTGGGGGTTGTGGTGAATGCAGTCATACTCAAGGATCAAAGTTGATAACTCAGTGATTATATTACTACTGGGTGATGAAACGGCCGCTCTTCGATACTTAACTTAACATTTAGACGGATTGGGAGCAGGGAGCAGGGAGCAGGAAGTGGCAAGTGGCAAGTGGCAAGTGGCAAGTGGCAAGTGGGGAAATTGAACTAAAACCCCAAAACCCCAAAACCTAAAACCTGTCTCCTGAATACTGACTCCTGAATACTGACTCCTGAATACTGAATCCTCAATTTCGCCCGAATTAGTCTCAATCAGGTTTTTTTAAGAGTTCTGCCCCACAGTTTTTACAAAAATTGGCATCTATATCGTGACGGGGTAAACCACAATCTGGACAAGGATAATCAATTTGAGTGCCAGATTTTAATAGTTGTTTAGTCAGAGCGCTAATCTGCAAGGGAATTAACAAAACTCCCGTTAAAATCATTAAAACTGTCACCATTTTGCCCCCATCGGAAAGGGGAGTTACATCCCCAAATCCCACGGTAGTCATAGTCACAACGGCGAAGTAAAAAGCATCAAAAAATGTCCGATAGACTTGGGGATTAATTGGGTGTTCGATCTGATAAATTAAACCCGCATAAACAAAAATAATCGAGAATAGAGTTAGTAATATGCGAGTAAATACTATCTGATCGGAAGTTTTAATTTGAAAAATAGAAAGATCGGAACCAAAAAAACGAATCACTCGCAAAATTCTAAACCAGCGAAAAATTCTAAAAAACCTAATATCAAAAAAACCAAAGAATAGGGGCAGAATTGACAATAAATCTAGGATCGAAAAAATATTAAAAACAAAGCCTAGTTTTGATTCCGCACACCAAAACCGAATTAAATACTCTAGGGAAAATAAGCTTAAAATTCCCCAATCAAGCTGACGTAACCACATTTGCCAAGTGGCGGATAAGGGATAGGTTTGAGCCACATAAATCCCCAACGAGAGTAAAATTAATGCTAAGATAAGCAGATTTACCGTCAGTCCGATCGCCGTGGTGACATCCTCTAAATAAAAAGCTATTTTGGCACGAAAAGAGAGCATAAATTCAGCGATCAGTAAACAGTAACCAGTAATCAGTCAACTGAAAACTCACATCTGATAACTGATAACTGATAACTGATAACTGATTAAGGTAATTCCACCGAAGTTGGTTTAGCAATATGAGGCAAACCCCAACCCAATTTTTCTCGGAGGATGCGGAAGAATTCCGTCGATTGCAGACGAATAAAATGGACTTGGTGGGGCGATTTCTGCACATTAATTCGATCTTCTGGCAAGATATAAGAACCGCCATTACCGTCCACTACCATCACCATCCGATTAGCAGTTGCTGGGAAAATATTTACAGTTTCCTTGTCAGAAAATACCAAGGACCTGGAAGCTAAAGAATGGGGACAAATGGGAGCTAATTGTAATACCGGCACATCGGGAGTTATTACTGGGCCACCGGCACTGAGAGCATAGGCAGTAGAACCGGTAGGAGTGGAGAGAATCACCCCATCGGCAGCGATATCGACGGGTGCGTGTTCACCAATTTGAATCTCAAAATGACACATACTGGTGAGGGGTTCCCGGTGGACGACCACCTCATTGAGAGAAAGTGCCTCCCAGAGGAGGGTATCTTCGCGAAACAGTCGCACCGTGATCATCGAGCGATTTTCGAGGGTGTATTTCCCCTCTAGAACCAGTTCTAAGGCGGGTTCAAGCTGATTTAGGTAAATTTCGGTCAAAAAGCCCATGTGTCCCGTATTGACCGTTAACAGGGGCAAATTGAGGGTGGCCAACTGCCGGGCCGCCGATAGGACTGTACCATCGCCACCCAACACGATCGCAAAACTTAAATCTTGCTCGAAGTGGGGGGGGACTAACTGATCGATCGGGGTAAAACAAACGGGACGAGAGGGTTTAGAATGGCCTAGCAGACCACCGCTGCCGGTAGCCATAAACACCTGCCAACCTAGGGAAAGTAGCTGATCTTGTATCTGATGGGCTGTTTTACAAGCGATAGGCTTAATATCGTTGTAAATAATGCCGATTTTGGGCATTGACAAATTTTCCTACTGCTGGTTCACGCTTTCTTTTTGAAAGGGGTTTTCTTCTTCTTCTGAGCTTTTTGTTTCTCGAAGTCGATTTCCTTGAGCTTCTTGAGAATGCGGCTAAAGTATTCTTGTAAATAGGATTCTAAAGTAGTTGTTTGACTCGGATCAAGGCCAAATACTTGATAAACTTCTGCCATTGGGGCATCAAGAGCTTGACCACTAGCGAGAACTTCCGCAAAAGCTAGTCGGTCAGATATATTATAAGTCCATTGGAAACAACGGCTTATTCCTCGCATAAAACGCAGTAATCCCATGGGTAAACGCCAAATTTTCCCCTCTTTACCCGATAGGCGTTCGCAAACTTCGATAATTTCTTCAGCTTTCCAAGCTTTGCTGCCCACCACGGGATAGGATTGACCGACGGTTTCGGGGACTTCTAGGGCGCGAACGGCGAATTTAGCGATATCTTGCGTGTCCATGTAGGCGATCGCTGTACTTTCTCCCGTGATCCAGACGGTTTGATTATCTAACATCGGGATGGCGTATTGACCGATTAAACCCTGCATAAAGCCACAGGGACGGAGAATTGTATATTTTAAACCCGATTCTGCTAGAAATTTCTCGGTGCAGCGTTTTATCTCCATCAAAGGCACGTTGGGATATTTTTCGGCATTGAGGATCGAAAAGAAAATAAAGCGATCTACTCCGGCGGTTTTGGCCGCTTGAATCAGATTAACTTTACCATCCCAATCCACCTGTTTAATGCTGGCTGAGTCCGTCGCCCGGGCAGTAGCGGCATCGATCACCGCGTCCATTCCCTCTAAAGCAGCAATAATCGTACTTTTATCCCGTAGGGTTCCCCCGACTAATTCCGCGCCCCATTCCTTCAAAAAAGCCGCTTTTCTCTGACTGCGTACTAAACAACGCACTTGATGTCCCTGATCGATGGCATGACGCACGATCTGTCGCCCTAGGGTTCCCGTCGCACCGACAACTAATACTTTCATCTATAATTAATTTTTTGTTACATTTGTTAACACTTCTCTAAGATAGTATCAAAAAAGTGGCTCATTAGGGATAGAAAAATTCTAAGATTCCCCGATCCCCGTCCAGTTCTACCATTGTTCCCACTGGTAAAGCGGCATTATCGCCATCATGACCGAAAGGTAACTCAGCAATAACCGCAATGCCTAAATCGCCCAAACGCTCTTTTAAGACTTCCTCTACGGTTTGGCTATCACTGCCGGGGGCTGCCAGACAACGGCTAAAACGACCGAGGGCAATGGCTTTAATTTGCGAGAAAATGCCCAGCATTCGCCACTGAGTTAACATTCGATCGATCCGGTAGGGGGCCTCGGTTACGTCCTCTAGGGCTAAAATTACCCCCTCTAGGGTGGGTTGAACCGAGGTTCCGAGGAGGTGGGTGGCTACGGTTAAATTAGCTGGTAATAAGCGTCCCCGCACTTTGCCCCCACCCCAACCTTGACCGACAAGAGGGGCTAAAGGACGACCTTCCAGAAGAGAAAAGAGGCGATCAATTGATTGGGGACTTTCTTGGGCTAAGGTGGTTAAAACTGGCCCGTGAACGCTACAAATGCCCTGTTTCGCTAAACTCCATAAAATCCCCGTCACGTCGGAAAAACCGATTAACCATTTCGGGTTAGTTTTTGCCCATGTCCAATTTTCTAAGAGGCGAGCGCTACCGTAACCCCCCCTAGCACAGAGAATTGCTTGACAATCGGCATCTTGCCATGTTTGGGCTAAAGCTTGACGACGTTGCTCGTCGCTACCGGCGAGATAACCGAGACGATTAGCCCAATTCTCGCTAAATTCCACTTGATAACCCCTCGATCGCCAGATTTCTACGCCTTTTTCGAGGGCGGCTAATTCCTTGACCGCGCCACTGGTGGCCACCAGAGAAACTTTAGCACCGGGTTGCAGAAATGATGGGATGATCATAGGCAGATTAAGCTGAAATTACAGGTAATTTTGTGACAGCATGAAAACTGACAGCATATTCTATCGAATGTTTCTCGATTTTCCCGATTCGTTCTTTGAATTAATTGAGCGACCCGATGCTAGGGTTAGCAATTATCGATTTACTTCCCAAGAAGTCAAACAACTAGCTTTTCGATTAGATGGTTTATTTTTGCCGCTCGATCATCTAGAAAATTCACCCTTTTATCTGGTAGAAGTGCAGTTTCAAAAGGATGAAGACCTATATTATCGATTATTTTCGGAACTTTTCCTGTATCTTAGACAGTATAAACCTTTATCACCCTGGCAGATAGTTGTTATTTATCCTAGTCGAGAAATTGAGCGAGAACATCCCCAGCAATTTGCCGATTTTTTATCCCTAGCAAGGGTTAAAAGAATCTATCTGGATGAATTGCCAAATGACGAGACTCCTTCCTTGGCGATCGCCATAATCAAATTGGTTACGGAAAGTGAGAGTCAAGCTGTTAATTCTGCTAAGATTTTAATTAAACAGGCTCAAAGAGAAGTGAGCGATCGCTTAGTGCAGAGAAATGTCATTGATTTAATCGAAACGATAATCATTTATAAGTTACCCCAAAAAAGTCGAGAGGAAATTGAAGCTATGTTGGAACTACAAGACCTAAAACAAACTCGTTTCTATCAAGAAGCTTTTGGAGATGGAATTGAACAGGGAATTGAACAGGGAATAAACTTGCAAAAATTGAAAACAATTCCTCTACTGCAAGACCTCGGTTTAACCCCACAACAAATCTCAGAACGCTTAGACTTAACTCTAGACACAGTGCTTAACTATTTGGCACAACAGCAACAATAATCAATCCTGTTTCAACAGTCTAGAAAAACAGTAATTGCTAAGTAGTGGACAAATGGATAGTAACGAATCAGTGACCTTTAACCTATCAGTGATAAATCGATGAATAACGACTTATTGACTTTTCTCTTTGGTGTTACCCTTCTCATTCTCTATCTAGTTTTTTCAGCTTTAACCGAGATGGGAACAAAATGGCCTTGGACAAAAAAATAAGACAAATACTTATAGATGTGAATAAACATAAAATCGCATCAAGGATTCGGTGATTGGCAAGATTCTAGAGATTTGCTATCTAAACAATTAACTCGATCGCTCTACTGATAAAATATGAAACTAATCGCTGATATTTCTCCGAGCTTAGATTTATTCTTGTTGCTTTTTTTCTGGCATTGTCTCATCGGTGCCATTGCTACAATCATCGCTATCAATAAAGGCTATCCAAGATTAAATTGGCTAATCTTCGGACTTCTGGGAGGAACCTTTACCTTTTTTATCGCTCTTTTCCTGAAAAAAAAGCCTAAAATTTAAGGGATGATATTGCTTGATTATCCTTTAATAGTTCCCATCAACACCTCTAAATCTTCTGCGTCTAACTCCTCTGGGATACCATTGCGAATTAATTCCGAAAAATCCTCATTGGGAACCATAAAACATAGTGCATAAAGTCTTCCGTCCCCCACATTTCTAATCTCGTGAATACCCGTGGGACGGACTAATAAACTATCCCCCGGCCCCAGGGGAATCGCTTTACCATCACAGATAGCCATTCCCTCCCCTTTGAGGATAAAAAACATTTCTACGGCAAAATGATGACGATGGGTAGGGGTGCGACCGTGGGGATCGAAAATTTCCACACAGACGGTCAAGGAATCCCCCGCTACGGTAGAATCGAAGACGATCGCTAAACGATTCGTATCCCCAGCGCTAATGCGAAAAACTTGATAATCCCGGGGAGATCGAATCACGGGTAACATACAATGATCGCTGGTTAGTTGGCTATTCATCGCTAATTTCGATCGAACTGTGGATGATTCTAAGACTAGCAAAAATTTTCAACTTCGCTCGATTGCGTCCACCACTTTCCTCACATCTACGATCGCAGCCACATCATGGACGCGCAGGATATCGGCCCCCTTAGCGATCGCTATAGCACAGGCCGCCGCCGTTCCGAAAACTCGTTCTTTTGGGTCATCTTTGCCTGTAATCTCGCCGATAAAGCGTTTTCTCGACAACCCAATTAAAATAGGTAAATCTAAATCCCGAAATTGCCCTAATTCTCGCAATAATTCAAGATTTTGTCTCCCAGTTTTGGCGAAACCAATCCCCGGATCGATGATAATATTTTCCCTAGCAATACCCCACTGTAAAGCTTCCTTAACGCGATCCTGTAAAAATTCTTTAATTTCCTTGACTAAATTATCGTAATGTGTTAGGGATTGCATGGTTTGCGGATTGCCCCGCAGGTGCATGAGGATGATGGGAACGGCCAATTTAGCGAGCGTCGGCAATAATAGGCGATCGAAGGTTCCCCCAGAAATATCATTGATCAAATCGGCCCCGGCGGCGATACCTTGGGCTGCTACAATCGCCCTAGTGGTATCTAGAGAGATAGGAATAGAACTTTGTTGTCGAATAGCGGTGATTACGGGGATAACTCGCGATAATTCTGCTTCTAGGCTAATTTCTTGCGCTCCCGGACGGCTGGATTGACCACCGATATCGATTATATCAGCCCCAGCCTCGATCATTTTCATCGCTTGTAGCAGGGCATTTTCAACATTGTCAAATTCTCCCCCATCACTAAAACTATCGGGAGTAACGTTTAAAACACCCATGATATAGGTGCGTTTTCCCCAAGCAAAAATATGTTCACGAATTGCCGTTAAATTAGACATAATAATAGACCTCTTGTAAAAATCAAAAATTGTTGTTAGGAGTCAGTAGTCAGTAGTCAGTAGAATTAAGAATGAATAATAATCAATTAAATGGTCTATTTACATATTTTATGCAATTTAATCCTTACTTTTGCCGTTTTTGAACCTTGACAAATTAATTATGCAAGAGGTTTAATAAATCCTGTAACTGATAACTGATAACTGATTACTGATAACTGATAACTGATAACTGATAACTGATAACTGATAACTGATAACTGATTACTGATAACTGATAACTGACGGTCATAGTTAATTTTTAGGTAGGGAAGAATCTTTTAATTGAAAATAAGCTTGTACTTCTTCTTTCCAGAGTTGATATTTTTCTTGAATTAGTTGATATTGACTGGCAAAATCGAGGGGCCAATCAACGAGATTGCTATCGATATCGGATTGCACTAATTCCCGTTCGATTAGGGTTTCTCGGATAAATTTTAAACATTCTTGTCTCAAAGCTTCCGCTTGCTCAATAATTAGCTGGACTTGATTAATTGCTCGATCGTACAATGGGGTTTGTGAATGAAAAATTTCGGAAGATGCGGCCAGATTTCGCAGTCTATGTAATTGATTTTTCTTTTCTACTAAACTAGCAATTTTCGGGTTAATTTCAAAAAGCAAGGTTTTCACCAGAGGAGCCAAGCGGCGAGTGTTAGTATAATCGTAGTTATTAAGATCTGATTTAATCAAGTGTACCTGTTGTAAATCGACGGTAATATCGTGGAATTGTATCTCGGTTTCGGTGATGGTGGGATGAATCGTTTTAACTTTCCAAGTAGTAATAGAAGTCAACTGCTGGCGATCACTATTAACCATTTGCCGCTCCATTTTCAGCACATCGAGGGGAATGCTATAAAGTTTTTTCTCAGGAATATAGATGACATCGCTACCGAGAATGCGATCAATTTTTGGACGACGATATAAATAATGATACAGGAATCGATAAAAGCTTTTACTGCCTTGAAATATCTGGACAAATAACCAAATTTTCCAGCTGAATAACCCGCTGAGAAAGCGTCCGAATAGATGGGAATTCGAGGAGGAGTTATTCATGAAATTCCGTTATCAGTTATCGGTGAGGAATCGGAGGTTTGGTTCTTTTCAGCGATCGGT
Organism: Microcystis sp. LE19-84.1B; assembly: GCF_027531875.1. Lineage (NCBI taxonomy): Bacteria > Bacillati > Cyanobacteriota > Cyanophyceae > Chroococcales > Microcystaceae > Microcystis > Microcystis sp. LE19-84.1B. The sequence goes on from NZ_JAPZSR010000136.1 coordinate 9,069, forward strand.
AAATAGTAAACAGTAATCAGGGATAAAGATAAAGATAACTAACTAATTAACTTAAAACTTACATCTGATAACTGATCACTGATAACTGATCACTGATAACTGATTAAGGACGTTCTCCGGGTAGATTTTTTGACGAGGTTGGTTTCGATCTTACCTGTTGACGACCGTTGCGAATAACTTGTAACATTTCCCCTAATTCTCGATCGAGATGTTCTAAAACCGCTTCGGCATAGTCGTCAGCGCCTTTTTGAATTTCATGACATTCAGCTTGGGTTTTTTGTCGTAACTGTTGCACTTCCTGCAAGGTGCTGTGACGCATCTGTTCGATTTCATCGAGGGTTTGTTGTTGCAAGGATTCGCATTCCTGCTGAACCCGTTGACGAATTTGGGCCGCTTGCCGTTCTGCTTGTTGAATAATACCGGACTCATCGAGAATTTGGGCGGCTCTTTGTTGAGCGGAACGAAGGACTTGTTGAGCGTATTCCTCCGCTTTAGTGATAATTTCCTGTTCTTCCTGCAAAATTGCTAAAGCTTTCTGTACTGCTGGTGGCACGGTTTCATAGATGAGATCGATCTGTTCGGAAATCTGTCCCTCATCGATCATTGTCCAACGGGTGAGGGGGATGTGGAAACTATCAAAAATCATCTCTTGCAGACGCGCCAGATCCTGATAGATATCGAAATCGACGGGTGGACTGGGAACCCCACTATTAGAAGTGTTAGGTACTGCTTTTCTGGGATCATTAGGTTCTCGGCGCGCCATAGGTTCAGATCGTCCTCATTACTGTATTTTAGTATGTTAGCTATAGTATGAGTAAATATCCCTAGAAACGTTTTCTGGGACTAGATGGGTGACAGAGCCACCGAATTGAGCGATTTCTTTAACCACGCTACTGCTTAAAAAACTATATTCTTTAGTGGTGGCTAAAAAAACCGTTTCGATTCCTTCCCAGAGAGTTTTATTGGTGTGTGCCATTTGCAGTTCTTTTTCAAAGTCTGAGAGAACCCGCAACCCCCGCAACAGCACCTTAGCACCTTTTAATCTGGCATATTCAACCGTCAATCCTGAAAAACTGTCTATCTCAACGTTTTTCAGGTGTTTTGTACAGTAACTGATCTGTTCTATGCGTTTTTCGACGGTAAACAGGGGGTTTTTATGGGGATTGCAGAGAACTGCCACGATTACTCGCTCGAATAGTGGCACACTGCGTTCGATAATATCTAAATGACCGAGTGTAACTGGATCGAAGCTGCCGGGGTAGATGGCGATCATTTCTCAACCTGCACACCTCGCCAAAAAGCGATATATCCTTTAATATTTTGGGCTTTTGGTTTAGGATCGGGATAATACCAAGCGGCATCTTTATTGTCCTGTCCATCTATCCTGAGAGTATAATAACTAGCCTCTCCTTTCCAAGAACAAATGGTATGGGTGTTACTGGGTTGAAAATATTCAGCTTTGATGGTATCGGGGGGAAAATAGTAGTTTCCCTCGACAATTTCGCAGTTATCGCTTTCCGCTACCACTGCACCATTCCAAATCGCCTTTGCCATGACACTAACTCCTAGTTCTGGTTCAAAATTATCTTACAACAGAGTTTGTAAATGTTGAACCAGTTGGTTAACCTGCATCACTCCCTCGATTCGATCGATCGGTTGACCATTTTTAAAGACTACTAAAGTCGGTAAGGCTTGAATACCGTACTTAGTGGCTAAATTGGGATATTTGTCTGTATCAATTTTGACAATTTGTAGGCGATTTTTGAAATACATTCCCGTTTGTTCTAGAATCGGAGCCATCATTTGACAAGGACCGCACCAAGTGGCATAGAAATCCACTAACACGGGGAGATTAGTGGTTTGCAACAGTTCCTGAAAACTGGAAAACTCTTTTTTGACTGCCATAAATTGTCACCTCGCCAGAAAAATAGCCTTTTCCCTACTATAGCTTTTCTAAATGTCCCTTAGCTCTCCTGCAAAAGTAAGTTCTCGATGTGCTATCGGCTCAAAATATCTTAAAACTCAGATAAATTTGCGATAATTTTCGGTTTTATGGCTAGTATAGTTGTCTCTTGTCTTTTTTATCCTCATCTCCCCACTCCCTACCTCCCCATTTCCTGTCTCGGAGTCTCCTATCTCCTCACCTAAGGGAAGATTTTTGATTTCTCCAGAGCAGTCATCGATCGCCGGGAAAATGCTAAGTTAAGTAAAGACTCGACAGCCAACTTTCCATGAACATCCTAACCAAGCTGCTTTTTCCCGAAACTAAAACCCCAGAGCAAGTAGGTTCACCGCGAGTACAGAAAAGCCGCCGGGGAATCGAGACCAAATCCGCCGCAGAAATCGTTATTATGCGACAAGCGGGTAAAATTGCCGCTACAGTCCTCAAGGAAATTGCCGAGATCGCTCAACCCGGGATGACGACGGCGGATCTGGATGTCTATGCGGAAAAACGTATCCGCGCAATGGGTGCTACTCCCAGTTTTAAAGGTTATTATGGCTTTCCTGCCTCGATTTGTGCCTCCGTCGATAACGAAGTCGTTCACGGTATCCCTAGCCCGAAAAAACGCCTCAAAGCCGGTTCTGTGTTAAAGGTAGATACGGGGGCCTACTACCAAGGTTATCATGGGGATTCCTGTATCACGATCGCTATCGGTTCCGTCTCTCCCAAAGCCAAGAAATTAATCCGCGTAGCGGAAGAAGCTTTATATAAAGGCATAAATCAGGTAAAAGCTGGCAATTATCTGCTCGATATTGCAGGAGCGATCGAAGATCACGTTCAAGCTAACGGTTTCCAGGTTGTAGAAGATTTTACCGGTCATGGAGTCGGCAGAAATCTCCACGAAGAACCCTCGGTATTTAATTTTCGCACTAATGAGTTACCCAATGTCAAACTCCGCGCCGGGATGACTCTGGCAATTGAACCAATTGTCAATGGGGGATCTAAACATACCAGAACTTTACGCGATCGTTGGACGGTGGTGACGATGGATAATGCTCTCTCCGCTCAATTTGAGCATACTGTCCTAGTAACCGCCACAGGTTACGAAATCTTAACCGATCGCAATAACCTATAAAATTGTCTATAGATTTTTTGCTCCGGAATCTTAATTGAAAATTTATTTAGTGGCAGGATTTAGTCAAAATGTTTAAAAATATCGTTGTTGCCTTGGATTGTGGGGAATCATCCCATCGAGTCCTCCATGCTTTGAATTCCCTTTCTCTAACGGCAAATTCTTGCATTATACTCACCCATATTCTCAGTAAGGAGGGAGACGAATCGGCAGTGGATCGCCCTCACCCCTCCCGTGAGATCATTGAAGATCAATTGCGCTGCTATCAATCCCAGATTGCTACCCCTAGTGAAATCGAAGTCATCTTTGGCGATCCAGCGGAGGAAATTATTCGTTTAGCGAATATCTATCAAGCTGATCTGATCGTGATCGGCAGCCGGGGATTAACGGGAGTTCAACGGGTGATCGAAGATTCTGTTAGTAGTCTCGTGGTGGCAGAAGCTACCTGTTCCGTATTGGTGGTAAAAGCATAGCAGCCAGCATTCAGCTAGAAAAGGTACTCTGGCAAGAGTGCCTAAGTAGTCTTGAGCATCACTACGGATTAAAATTTGCAAATCTTATTTTTCCCCGATGTTTTCCCCCATACATTCCCCAGTCTTTCCCCACTCACTCGCCAGTTTTCCACAGTTTACCCAGACTTTTCCACAGGCAACAGCGATATAATCGGCACTTGCTTCCAGAAAAAATTAATCTTGATTGTCAAAATCCCCATCGATAGATACTGAGTTACTGTTAAGTTAAGTAAATAAAATCTAGCTCTAACCCTTATTCCCTCGTAAATATTAAGTTTTTCTAAAGCATTCCTTTACATCTGGTAATATTGCAAGTCCCTCCAACTTGGCTCACAATAGTCCTTACTGTCCACTGCACCAGTCAGGGATTTCCCCACTTCCGATCAGAGGTAAACGATATGAATACATCAGTCAGTATCTTGGCAGAAATCCCCGAAATCCTCCACCAATCCCTACAACAATACCTAGAAACTCACCCTGGTTGGGATCAAGATGGTGTGTTTACGGCGGCTCTCTCATTTTTTCTGCTTAATTGTCAATCCCCCGAAAGGATGAATTTTGAGGAGCAAAATAGCTGTGCCAAGGTTTATCTAGAAACTTTGTTCCGGCGCTCGGAGTGCTAATTCGGTGATAATAAGAATCGGGTCCTGGTTAAAAACCCGATTTTCCCCTATGAATTCCGATAAAACCCCTAATTTAATTATTCCTCAGCTAATTATCGGTTTGGGTAATCCCGAACCCAAATATGATCGCACCCGTCATAATATCGGTTTTGAAGCTGTGGACTCATTAGCGCGGGATTGGGGGTTATCTTGGCAGGAAAACAAGCGATTTCAAGGTTTTATCGCCGAGGGTGACGGTCCTCTCCCGGGCAAAATTCGTCTTTTGAAACCCCAAACCTATATGAATCGCTCCGGGCAATCGGTGCGAGCGGTGCTGGACTGGTATAAACTAGCTCCAGAGTCGATTTTAGTTATTTACGATGATATGGATCTGCCCCTAGGCCGGTTGAGAATCCGTCTATCGGGATCGGCGGGCGGACACAACGGTATTAAATCGATGATTGCCCACGTTGGCACGGAAAACTTCGCTCGTTTACGCATAGGAATCGGTAAATCAACCGAAAAAGCGACTATTTCCCACGTTTTAGGCCGATTCACCCCCCAAGAAAACGAAGTAATCTTGAAAGTGTTAGACTTGTCCAGAAAAGCGATCGAACTTGGTCTCAAACAAGGGTTACAAAAGGCAATGAGTCTCTACAATAATCAAAGTGTAGAGATTGGCTCTAATCTATGCTGATAGCAAATAAGCCTGATTTTAGTAATGGTTATAATCGCCATTTTCGTCTATACTCTTACAGAACCCTTGCTTAAATTTTGATCGCCCTTTGCTAGATTAGGTCAATTTTTATCCTCGATATTAGCAGTTTAAGTATGATTAATCGCCAAAGTTTGCTGAGATTCGCCCATAAGTTTAATCTCATTTTATTGATAATCGCTACAGTTTTTTGTCTTTGGGGTAATCCCGCTTTTGCCCATCGTCCCCATGATGTGATTAGTCAAGTGGAAGTTTCTCCTGATTTCCAGACAGATAATACAGTATATATCTTGGTGCGAAATAACTTTTATAAATCTAGCGACGGAGGTAGCAACTGGACAAGATTAATTCAAGGTTTAGATTATACGGGGGAATTAAGTTCCTTATCCCTATCTCCCCTCAATAAAAATATTCTCTATCTAGCTTCAAGATCCAATGGTATTTATAAAAGTGAAGATGCGGGGGAATCTTGGCAGAAAGTTAATCAGGGTTTAGAAACTAACTTTATTAACTTCGTACAAATTGCCCCTTCCGATGCCAATATAGCAGCGGCAGTGGGATTAGAAAAAGGGGTTTATTTAACCGAAGATGGCGGTAAAAATTGGTCAAATATTTTCCCCACCACGGCACTGATAACCTTTCTCGCTATTACTCCCAACAATCCTAATCGCATTTTTTTCGGGGATGAACAGGGTAAATTATACACTTCCTCCGATGGGGGGAAAACTTGGCAGAATCTCCCCTTACCCGCTAATGTGGGGGCAGTAGATACAATTGCTTTTTCTCCTAATCTAGACAGGGATAAAACCTTTTTTGTCGGTACAAAAGAAGCAGGTATTTTTAAAACCGTTGATGATGGTAAAACCTTCCAAGCTGTTAACGAAGGAATTAAGGATAAAATCATCGAAGACATCGTTATTTCTCCCGACTATGCCCAAAACTCGACCCTTTATGCCATTACTTGGTATGAGGGAATGTATGTTTCTCAGGATGGGGGCAAAAGTTGGACAAAAATGAGCGAGGGTTTAACCAAAGATAAACAGGCTGATGATTATAAAGTTCCCCACTTTATGGATTTAAAAATAGTTCAAGACACGATGTTTTTAGGGGGATTTAATGGCTTATTTAAAACCACGGATAGGGGCAAACAATGGCAGGAAATAGAAACTTTAGCCCGGGGAACAGTTATCGCCATGGCGGTTTCTCCTAATTATGCCCAGGATGGTACTGTCGTCATTGCTAATTATGTAGGCAATATCTTCATCAGTCGCGATCAAGGGGAAACTTGGACACCAATTAATCGCGGTTTAGAGGTTTATCGACTTGGTAAAGATCCCGAAGAATCAGGACAAGATCCCCGGCGTTTCTTTGACATTGCCTTTTCTCCTAACTATGGAAAAGATCGAACTATTTTTGCTGGGTTTTTACGCAATAGATTTGCCAAATCCGATAACGGTGGTGATTTATGGAAAATTATCGAAATTGATCAGGGAGTCCGCGGTCCGAGAATAGTTCCTTCTCCAGATTTTGCCAAGGATAAAACTCTCTTTCTCACCAATCAGCAGGGGAGAATATTTCGTTCTACTGATGGAGGAAATACGGTTAAAAATATCAGTGAAGTGGGCAGAATTTCCGGTAATTATGCCCCTGCTATGGTAGCTTCCCCCGATTTTGCTAAGGATAAAACTTTGTTTGTCACGGGAAAAGAGGGTATTTATCAAAGTGTTGATGGTGGACTAACTTGGAAAAATGTCACCCAAGGAACACCCCTATCAAAAACCGCTAATGTGCAGTTGGCAATGTCTCCCAATTATCCCAAGGATGGAACTATTTTTGCTGGGACAATTTCTGGTTTGTTTGTCAGCAAAGATGGGGCTAAAAGTTGGACAAAATTAGAGAAACCGGGGTTTAATCCGCAAGCATCAGTAGAAACCATTGCTATCTCTCCTGATTATGCTAATGATCGCACGGTAATGGTTAGTTTACAGGGAGATGGTTTGTTTAAATCTACCGATGGCGGGGAAACTTTTAAGCTAATTGGTGATCCTAAAATCCCCCTAGTGAAAATTCATAGTATCCCTTCCTCTGGTATCTCCGTCCGATTTTCTCCTAATTACGCTCAAGATAAAACTTTATTCGGTTTTGGTGGTGCTAAAACTACAGTTTTTCGTTCCACCGATGGGGGAGAAACTTGGACAAGTGTAACTATTCCTCCTCACGCAGAAGAAAATACACCCCGCTATAAAATCGGTGAGTTTTTCTCTGGTCCCCTTGGCACAATCTTGCGCTTAGTTATCCCGATTCTCCTGGCAATCGTCGCTTATTTTCTGGTGGGTTTCCTGAAACTGGAGAAAATTATTAATCTTCCTAAACCATTCTTCCGCATGGCAGGGGCATTTATGATTTTTCTGTTTGTTTTCTTTGTTATCATCACCCAAGTTTAGGAGAAATTTTTCCCGGCGGGGCTTGACAAATCCCGCCGCTTGCCATATACTTGTATGTATAATGGGAATCCGTGCCTGCCTGCGACCTCTGATTTTTGCGGCAGTTATCCCTTGAGAGAATTAACCATCGGCAACGTAGGGATTAACCATCTTAGCGGGGTCAACAATGCGATCAAAATCCGCTGCCTCGATGTATCCTAGTTGCAAGGCTGCCACTTTCAGGGTTAAATCCTTTTCTAGGGCATAATGAGCGACGTAGGCAGCCTTTTGGTAGCCAATCACGGGACTTAAAGCAGTCACCAGCATCAAGGATTGATTTAAAAAAGTCTCAATTTGTTTTTGATTAGCAGTCATCCCCTTAACCAAAAACTGACAGAAATTAGCGCAACCATCAGTGAGCAAACGGATAGACTGCATGAGATTATGAATCAACAGCGGTTTATAGACATTCATCTCCAGATGTCCTCCGGCACCTCCCATCGTCACCGCTAAATCATTAGCCATCACCTGCACTGCTATCATCGATAAAGCTTCGCATTGGGTGGGATTAACTTTCCCCGGCATAATTGAAGAACCCGGTTCATTTTCCGGCAGCTGTAATTCTCCGATTCCACAACGGGGACCACAGCTAAGTAAACGGATATCATTAGCAATTTTATACAGGGAACTAGCGATAGTTTTCAGTCCCCCGCTCAAGAAAACCAGAGCATCGTGGGAACCTTGCACGGTAAACTTATTAGGAGCGGTAATAAAGGGTAATTTGGTCAGATTAGCGATTTCGGCAGCCACATCTCGATCAAAATCCGGGGGAGCATTAATTCCCGTACCCACTGCTGTTCCTCCCAAGGATAAACGATAGACTTTTTCTAGACATTTTTCTAGCCAATCGCTGCCATCATCTAATAAACCTACATAACCGGAGAACTCTTGTCCGAGGGTTAAAGGGGTGGCATCCTGTAGGTGAGTGCGACCAATTTTAACTATATTTGCCCATAATTGCGCCTTTTCATCGAGACTATTCCGTAATAGTTGCAGACTGGGAATTAATTTTTCCTTGACTGCCAAGGCAACGGCAATATACATGGCCGAGGGAAAGGAATCATTAGTCGATTGGGACATATTAACATGATCGTTGGGATCGACGGGAGTTTTGCTACCCAGAGGATTCCCCGTCAGTTGACTGCAACGATTGGAGATGACTTCGTTGATGTTCATGTTAAATTGAGTGCCACTTCCCGTCATCCAAACATAGAGGGGAAAGTTATCTGCGTGTTGTCCGGCTAAAATTTCATCGCAGACTTGACAGATTAGGTTTTTTCTCTCCTGACTGAGACGATTTTTTTGCTGATTGACAATTGCACAGGCTTTTTTGAGAATGGCATAGGACCGGATCATCTCCCGGGGCATGAGATTATCACCGATACTAAAGTATTGTAGGGATCTTTGGGTCTGCGCTCCCCAAAGTTTATCGGCAGGTACGGGAATTTCTCCCATGCTGTCTTTCTCGATGCGAAATTCTGTCATCTTTAAGTTACTTCTGCATCTGGCCTGAAAAGAGAGGGTCTCCAGGACGACACGGATTCCCATTATAAGAAAAGTATAAGTCAAGTCTGGCTGGTTTGTCAAGCCCTATGGGAACTTTTTCTGGCGGCATTTTTACCCGGGAGGTTGACAAGAATAACTGGCAGGGTGCTGGAGTGATTATGAGACAAAAACTGTTATATTGTAGGGAAAATAATCGGTAAAAAAGACGGGATTAGAGACTATGGACACAGCGATCGCATTAAGTTGGACATTGGGAATTATCTTAGGGTTGATGACCCTTTTGTTTATCTTACGGATCGTGCTGACTTGGAATCCACAGGTAGATTTAAATAGCTTTCCCTTTAATATTATTGCCTGGCCCACAGAACCTTTTTTAATCCCCGTGCGTAAACTCATCCCCCCCTTGGGAGGAGTTGATATTTCTCCAATTATTTGGGTGGGAATTTGTACGCTGCTGCGGGAAATTCTTCTCGGTCAACAGGGTTTAATTACCATGGCCCTAAAATAATTATTTAAGCGACTAGAATATGCTGACATAATTTATGTTCTAACTCTCGTTCCTGTTTTTCTAGGGTAATAATCGCCTGTTTGATAATACTTTTAACATCCATACCCTGGTCGGATTGTTTTAACCATTGTTGTGCAGTGTTCCCCTCGCGGAGGATTTTTTGTAGGGGAGAGAGGAAACAACTAAAACCCTTTTCTTTAGCAACGGGATAAACTTGAACATAGAGGTCTTTAATCCAATCCCTAGCCAAGATTTCCCGGCCATCGTACCAATGTCTCAGGGTGGCATCAAGACTAAAACGCGCGGCTGCCTGTTCGTTTTCCTGGGTTAAAGTTAATAAATCCTCGCTGCGATTGCTGCTGGGTAATTGACTTAAAATTAGGGGGTCTAATTGGGGATCTTGTAAAAGTTGAGTTAAACGGGCCTCTAAAAAAGCCATAACTGCTAATAAACTAATAGGATCAGCAATCAGGTCACAAATTCGCAATTCTAGACGATTGAGATTATAGGGACGATTGCTACCGTTAGGACGTACCGACACCCAGAGATGACGAACATTCTGCATCGTACCGAGTTTTAATTGTTCCTCGGTCCAGGTGACAAAATGTTTATGACTTTCAAAGAGGGGAACATCAGCGGGAGTTTGGGGGAAAACTTGCCAACGACGGGAATGGGAACCGGTGATTTTACCATCGAGAAAAGGAGAGGAAGCGCTTAAAGCCAAGTATAAAGGAGCTTCTAGGCGAATTAAGCGACAGGCACGCATTAAATCCTCATAATCGCTAATACCGACGTTAATATGAATACTGGCCGTGACCACATTAGTGCCGTAGGTCTGTTCGATATAGTTATGATAGGGATTGTGGGGGTCACTGCGATAAAAATGTTGACTATCACCCAAGGAGAGGGTACTGCCAGGAATTAGGGTATAATCCCCTAAACGACGCAAATATTGCCGTAGAGCTAGACGAGGTTTTAAAGTAGCGCATAAAAGACGGTCATAGTTAGTCATGGGAGCCGTAGTATATTCCACGTTACGAGTATCTGGTTCCCGGACAAAACCATCCAAATCCTTGACAATGCGATCGGATAAACCGATAATTTCTCCGGCTGCTGTTCCGGTGTACATTTCCACTTCAAAACCTTTACTTAGGAGCATCGTCAATTCACCCTGCTGTGTCTATTTTGTAGTTTGACATTATTTGGACTGTAAATGACGTTCGATCAGTAGAATCGCTACTATATCATCAATGGGGCGATCGGGAAGACGCATACCTTGGGGGATGAGTTTCTGTAATCCTTTGGGGGGAAACATAAGCCAATAGCGATCGCGCGCTTCTAGGGTACTATTGCGTTCATCCACTAGAGTAATCGGGATGGTGACACGAGCGGCAATTTTTTCGCGCCAACTTTTTGAGGTGGTTTGATTCCCCATCACCAATAATTCGATCGGATATTGTTGACAGAGACTGGCTAAACGCTCGATCGCTTGTGACGATGCTATCACCTCATGGGTATAAATTTTCCCTGTCGATGACCTGACTGCGATCCCACATTTGTCCTTACCCGGATCAAAACCGAGAATACACATAGTTTTTATCTCCTGCAGCAGTGGTCGGTTTTATTAAATCAATAAATTAGAGTGTTGGGTTTTGGGGTTTTCAGTTATCAGTTATCAGATTGCAGTTTTAAGTGGACAGTGTTAGGTGAAAACTGCCGATTACTGTTTACTGTTCACTGCTCACTGATAACAGCAGCAAGGGAATTCCAAAATTCATTGGTTCAATTATACTGTGACTCTTGCCGATACAGTCACTACCATAATATTATGGTAGGAGCGCCTAGTGGTCAGTGAGTTTATCGAACTGCGTGCGCCGAAAATGTAATATAGATATTTCGACCAAATTGAGATGCATCGTTGGGTTTCATGCTTCAACCCAACCTACGTTCATCTTGTATTTAATTCCACCCACCCACTTAACTCGCTGATAATGTTAGTATCACACAGGAAGGGAAGGTCATTTAAGCTTTCTGCAAATGGATTAGAACGATCTTGGCGAGGAGGAACTTCTATAGTATAGTTTTCTTCAGCACAAATTTGTCGCAATTCTGCTAAAGCTTGGACTAGGTTATCAAAATCTGTTTGAGTTTCATGGGCAGCTAATTTCTTTTTTAAGAGCAATCTTTCTTCTTCAGAAAGGGATTGGATAATTTGGACGAGAGATTCAATCAATTTGGCATTCATGGTTTTTCCTCTTTCCACTCATATTTCGGCTCCTCAAAACGAAAAGATAACTACTCTATTTCAATTTTTACAGTTTATTTTAAATAAATCAAGAGATTTAACCCTGGAATCGTGCGGGAGAGAGTCCAGATAAGGAGAGTGATATAAAAGATGCCGATACCCCATTGATACCAAACTAAAAAGGAAACAATAGCGGGTAATTCTCGATCGCGAACTCGCCAATCATTAAAGCCTAATTTTAGCAAATTATTGAGACTTAAATCGTAATAATTTAACCAATTCCAACGCTTTTGCCAAGGAATAGGAGTATAACGATCGCGAAAGAGGGGAAATTCGGGAACCACGGGTAAACGGGTGATTAATAAGCGTAATTGTCGCATACTACCATCTTGCAGGAAATAGGAACTATCCATTAAATCGTGATAGCGTCCCCGACGATAAAGTTCGATAATTAAAATTAGGGGTAAGGGGACAAGAATTAGGGCAATAGCTGTTAAAGTTAGGAGAGGACGACTGGCAGATTGCAGGATATTAAATACACCGGAAAGGGTGAGAATAATATAGCTAGTTACCATACAAAAGATTTCATAACGATTGGGAATTACTGGTTTAGGAGTGAGACGACGCACGCGATCAATTAACCAAAATAAACAGCCAAAATAGGCAAAAATTATGATTCCTGTGCCGAAAACTAAACTAAAATTTGTACCATCTTGACTTAAGAGTAATAGTAAAGCAAGGAAAGAAGTATGCAGAAAATCAGCTAACCAAGTGAGGTTAATTAGGCGAATAATTGAGATATTCTTCAGTTTTTGTTTTAACTGTTGAACTCGCAATTTTTCGGTTTTGTATTCAATTTGATTGGCATCAGCAATTTGTTCTAGGGAGCGAAAATTACGAACTAAATTTCTTAAAACTGTTTCATTTCCTGCTAGGGTTGGTAAATAAATTGCTTGACCAATTACTCCTCTATCTCCTAGTATTTTCGCTTTATCGGAATCAAAAGCTAATCCTGATACACTCAAATAACTATTTTTAGTAAAAGTGGAATTACTAAAATCTACCTGATCTAAAAGCTTCACATCTTGAAAACTAACCACACCATTAAAATAACTAGACCGGAAAGCGCCCGATTTTTCAAAAGTGGCATTTCTAAAAGTTAATAAACTTAAAAATCTACTCTTAGAAAATAGCGGACGATCTCGCCATTGACTTTGGGAAAAATTGGCTTCTTTTTCCCAGAAAGTACGGGTAAAATATGCGGGTTTATCGTATTTGGTTTGATCAAAATAAGCTTCGGCAGTAAAATGACTGCCATGGAAGTTAGTAATACTTTTAAAATGGGCCGTGCGAAAGATAGCTTTATTTAAAAATTGACTTTGACTAAAATTTACATCTCCCATAAAAGTGGCTTTGCTAAATTTCGCCACCCTAGCAAAACGCGATTCTAACCAATTACTTTCACGACTAAATTTTGCTGCCATTGCTTCGACAATTTGCAGAAAAAAAGTCTTAGAAAAGTCCACTTCTCCCATAAATACGGTTCCCTGCAACTTCACCGGTCCGCGAAATACTGTGACATTAAAAACCGGTTCATCGCTATCGAATAAAAAATTTTCGTCCTGTTGTAATAACTGTTCTTCCGTGGGTGATAATAAAGTAGCGAGAGCTACTTTTGTTAAAGGAGTCGGTAAACCCAGACGGGAAGCGATAAAATTGCCTTGAATTAAGGAATTACTAAAATCTAAACCTAGGGGTTGTTTAGCGCGATTAATTTGACCTTGAATCTGTTGATAAAATTGTTCTTGTAGTTCTTTATTTTCATCGCGGATGTCGATAACTAAATTGGCTAAATCGATAGTAGTCATCCCTTCTTTAAGGACGGGTGCGCTTAAACGTTCCTGCAATAAAGTTACTGTTAAGGGAACCCTATCCACTACTGCCAAACTAGGGAGAGAATGTAAACAGAAAAACAGAAAAAAAATAATTAGTAACCAGCAGCCTTTCAACAACGCACCCACGACAGTTATTTTCCTAAACAAGCTTGGATAGTCATTTCTAAGTCCTCTTGGTTTAAATCGGTGATAACAAAGACTTCCTGCACACTTTTTCCTGTCCTCGCAATCAGCTTAAAACCACCACGAATCGGCACCGATATCCGCAATTGTAATCGCGGACAATGACCTTTTGAGCGAGAAAGTACCCCGGGGGTGACAGTGGTGATTCCTTGATAGGTAATTAACTTTTCTAATACCGCAATCAACCCCGGGATATGAGTAGAATGATTCCAAACTAAGCGACCATTATTCATAATTAGGCGGCCTCTAGGGGAGCCATGGTTAATCCTTCCCGTCGCAATTGTTGGTGATAAAGTTCCGCTTGTTCCTGGGGACCTGTCCAGACAATTGCCTGTCCTTGGTAGTGAACTTGATTAGTTAATTCCCAAGCTCGATCGGTAGTCATATCCGGGATATATTTAATTAAACAATTGGCCACATGATCGAAGGTGTTAAAGTCATCGTTGAGAACAATAACTTTATAGTTGGGATAAGTCTTTTTGACAACTTGAGTGGACTTATCTAAGGTGGTACTAGGTGCGCTGGCCATAAAAGTTACAATAGGTCAAGGTTTTTGCGGTTAAATTCGAGCATTTTGACAACAATTAAGCGGCAAAAGCCACAGAATTATTATGCAAAACTTGGTGATAGTAATTTAATAACTGTTTGGTGGCCGCTTGCCATGCCCATTTTTCCGCTTCTAGGCGCGCATTTCGTCGTAATTCCTCTCTTTCTGCCTTGGCGGTTAGTAATCTTTGGGTGGCACTAATTAAACCCTTTTCATCCCTAGGATCGAAGAGATGACCATTAACTCCATCGGTGACAATATCGGGAATTCCCCCCGAATTTGCCGCCACTACCGGACAACCGGCAGCCATGGATTCTAAGAGTACCAAACCGAGGGTTTCTGTGCGTGAGGGAAAAAGAAAAGCATCTGCGGAAGCAAAAGCGGAGGCTAATTCTAACCCCTGTAAATAACCGACAAAATGGGTATTTGTGTCGGCAAAATGACTTGTTAAAGCTTCCCGATGGGGACCGTCTCCCACAATGGCAAATCTTGCTTCGGGAATCGCTTCTAAGACTGGTTTAATGCGATCGATTTCTTTTTCGGCCGACACTCGACCAACGTATAATAAGAGAGGACTATCGGGGTTATTTTGGGATAATTTCAGTCTCATAGCCTGGGATTTTAAATGAGGTTGAAATAATTCCGTATCGACTCCCCTTTGCCAAAGCTCTACCTTTTCAATGCCACGACTAGATAATTCTTGTACCATAGCAGTGGAAGTGCAGAGATTTAAACTTGCTTGATTGTGGGCCAATTTTAATAATTCCCAGAGTAATCCCTCTAGGGAACCTAACCCATAGTGTTGTAGGTATTGGGGGAGATGGGTATGATAGGAAGCGACGAGGGGAATGTTCATAGTTTTGGCAAAATAAATGCCTCCCACCCCTAAAATAGCCGGGTTAACCACATGAATAATATCAGGTTTGAACCTCTCTAAAGCTTGACCGACGGAAGGCCGGGGGAAAGCCATTTTTAATTCCGGATATAGGGGTAAGGGAATCCCTGTAACTCCATGAATCTTAGCACCTTTGTACTCTTTTAAACCGCCATCGGGAGAGAAAACCAATACCTGATGACCTAATCTTTGTAGGTGTTCCACGGTATGTTTAAGACGGGTGACAATGCCATCGATTTTCGGTAAGAAAGTTTCTGTAAAAAGAGCAATTCGCATAGAGAAAACAAGGTTAAGTAATAATTAAGGGCAAGCTTTTTGAGATAGCTAGGAATAATTACTGAATTTCTCAAGGCAATTAACTCCCCAATTAATCATAGATCAGAAAGGCCAAAGGTTTTAATCACTCGATCGCTACCTTCGATAACCACCGTCGCTCGATAATTATCGCCGATTGCCGTTGTCCATAATTGCCATTCCCCCGCCACATTGTCTAATTTTAAGGGATTAAGGCCCACTTCCACTCGATCGAGTCCCCCGCTAATTCCCGTTCCCAGTGCCTTTAAATAAGCCTCTTTTGCCGTCCATAACTGAAAAAATAACTTTTCCTTCTCTGCGGACTTTTCAACAAGCTCATGTTCCCTAGCACAAAAAAACCTTTTTGTCAAGCTATCTAAATCTTTCACCTCGCGCATTTTCTCTAAATCTACCCCGATGCGAGCGGTTAAAGTCAAGCCACAGATTGCCATCTCCTCGGAATGGGAGAGATTAAACTGCAATTGGTAGTTAATACTCGGTTTTCCCCGTTCACTGTAGATAAACTCGATTTTTTCGGGACTTATGGCCAAATATGACCCTAAAATCTCCCGTAAACATCCCCTAGCCACCAAAAAACGCCGCTTGTGTTGGGGAAAATGGTAACGATTAGCTCTAATTATTTCATCTTCCGAGAGCAAAGAAGCCAGTTTTTCTCGTCTATCCCCAGAGGGATCGAGACTGATAAAATAGAGATGAACCTCATCGGTAGATATAAACATTAAACTCAGAAGCGATCAAATAATTAATTATCGGTAAATTTTACCGTAAAATGAGAATTGCCGACTCAAGAATTTATCCACCTTCTAACTCTTGACTTTGCAGCACACCTATGAACTTTTTTCATACTGAAGACCACCTCCAACAGTTCGGTACAGATATTTTAGAAACAACTTGGCGAGAATTTACCCAATTAGCTCAAGAACAAATTGCCCTAACTTGGATAGTATATGATCCTCCTGTTATCGTCAACACGGGGGGAGCAATTTCTCACGAAGAATTCTGGAAATATTCCCCCCGCGGATTTAGCTATCGCGGACAAGAAAGAACCTATCCCGCTAGTTTAGTGAAATTATTTTATCTAGTAGCGATTCATGAGTGGTTAGAGGGGGGGATGATTGCCGAAAGCAGCGAATTAAATCGCGCCATTCGTGACATGATTGTTGACTCTAGTAATGATGCTACCAGTTTAGTTGTAGATCTGGTCACGGGAACCACTAGCGGTCCAGAAATTGCCGCCGGTCCCTTTGAAACTTGGAAGCAACAACGCAACATAGTTAATCGTTATTTTCAATCCCTAAATTGGCCGGAATTAGCGACAATTAACGTTAATCAAAAAACTTGGTCTGATGGTCCCTATGGACGTGAACGCGCTTTTTTAGGGGAATTAATGGAGAATCGCAATATGTTAACTAGCAATGCAGTGGCGCGTTTAATTCATACTATTGTTGGGGGGATTGCGGTTTCTTCCCAACGTTCCCAGATGATGATGTCTTTACTAAAACGTAGTCTTAATCCTGCTGATTGGACAAGTCAAGGAGATGATACACAAATCTTAGGATTTTTGGGACAAGGATTACCAGAAAATAGTCAAATTTGGTCAAAAGCTGGTTGGACAAGTCAAGTACGTCACGATGCAGCCTATATTGAAATTCCCCATCATACTCCCTATCTATTGGTGGTATTTACCGAGGGAAAAGATAACAGTCAAAATCGCTCAATTTTACCTTTTATCTCCCAGAAAGTAGCCGAGAAAATTATGCAGTTCAATTAATTTAACCTGTGGGTAGGATGGTTTTCTCTGTCATTGTCAAAAGTGTTAGATAAACATCCTACTGTCATGAACCCGTAAATTTACTGATGTGCATCTCAATATATAGCTTTTCTGGGATAGATGGGGTTTGTTCTTGCAGCTGAAATACTCGATTAAGTAGGTGGGTGGAATTAAATATAAGATGAACGTAGGTTGGGTTGAAGCATGAAACCCAACGTCCGCTCATGTTACGCTACCGCTAACCCATCCTACCAATAATTGTGCCTCCCCACTTAAGTAAGGATTCAGTCTGTGCTTCACCTTGACGGGAAGGGCTGTCATCATTTAAACTAACAATAAGTTGTTCTTAAGTATTTCCTCAAATATGTGACTTTTAACCCTCACCATTGTCATAACGAAAGGGAAGTGGAGAGTAAACTAATTGTTCAGTATTTACTCCCCAAACTAGGCTACAATGCCGAACATTGGTATCAACAAGTTAGCTTCGGTAAAGTCCGCTTAGATTTCCTTGTTTCCGCTCAAAAACCTATCAACAAAAAGCAGTTTGTATCCTCTCACTGTCTAATTATCGAGGCTAAAAATCCCAGAGAAAAGCTCACCAATCATCGTCATCGTTTAGGTTATTATCTTAACTACTTTAAAGTGCAGTGGGGATTATTAACTAATGGTTATGAAATTCAACTTTATCAAAGGAAAACCGATAAAATTTATTTAGTTTTTAGATGTTCTGGGTTAGAAATTGCCGCTCACTTAGAAAAGTTAAAATCTCTGATTGGCTACGAAACCTTATCCCTAGGTATTCCACCGCTCAATTCTCCAACAATCAACCACAGAAACCCCATGAAAACCATCGCAATTTATCATCATAAAGGTGGTGTTGGTAAAACCACCGTCGCTACCAATCTAGCGGCAGCTTTGAGTAAAAAAGGCAAGCGAGTATTATTAATTGATATTGATGCTCAAGCTAATAGTACCTTTGCCGTTGGTTTAATTAAGTTTCAATTCGATGATGACGATGATTTAAAAGATAAAAATGTCTTTCATTTACTAGATAACAGTAACCGCATTTTTATTGAGAATATCGTCAGAAAGTCTCAAGGATTCAATCATCCAGAAATTGATGTTATTCCCTCTCACATATCTTTAATTGCTAACCAAGCTAAAATTAAAGATAATGCGGCGGTATTTGCTAGATTGGCAAGAAAATTAGAGAAAGTAAATAATCAATACGATATTGTAATTATTGATGCACCTCCCGCACTTGATTTATATGCACGCATTGCTTTAATTGCAGCTGACTATCTGATAATTCCTTCAGATCTTAAACCATTTTCTAATCAAGGATTAGATAGCGTTAAAAACTTTGTTCAAGAGGAAATCAATGAAAGTCGTGGAGATTTGGGTAAACCAACCCTACAAATTTTAGGCGTTTTACCTTCCAAAATTTCCACCCACGCTCAATACTTAAGATATAATTTTCCCAAACAAAAACAAGTGATTCCAGACAAATATAGTTTACCCTTGATGGAATCAACTATCTCGGAAAGAATGCCTTTATCTCGCTGTATAAATCAATACGTTACCGTGGGAGATTTAGAAATTCCTGCCCCCCAATCTATAATGGATTATGCCGAAAATCAAGGCGATGCGGGAGTATCAGCAGCAGAATTTGAAGCCTTAGCACTGGAAGTTTTAGCTAAAATAGGAGTTAAATAAATGTGGAAATTTTTACGAGTCGATATTACTGATATTAATCCTTCCGTTCCCAGAGAAACCTTCTCTCAAACTGAATTGGAGAATTTAGCCAATCTTATTATTGAAATGGGTGGACTTATTCGCCCTGCTATTCTCAAAAAAGCTGATAATAAAAAAGTTGATGAACGTTATGATATTATCAGTGGAGATTTAGAATATTATGCTTCTGTTATCGCCAATCAGAAAGTTCCTGACATCGAGATGATTAACGCTTTTGTGGTTGATAAAGAAGCGGAGAATATCGCTTTACAGCAAATGCAGTTATTATCTCCTTCTCCTGGGTTAATTACCACGCCTGAAAAAATAGATAATCCTCTAGAATTGAGGATTAGTAATCTTGAAAAACGATTAGAAACCCAGTTACAAGCAATCCGAGAGGAGTACCAAAAAGAAATCAAAAGACTGGAAGAAAAAATTATTATTCCTCTTCCTCCTCCTCCTCCTTCTAAGTCGATTTTAGAGCTTTTGAATACCTGTGACGCTAATCAACTTAAAAAAGCGGGAATAAATAGAACAGTTACCGCAAATTTTCTAAAGGAGAAGCCCTTTGTTTCTCTTAATGATATGACTGATCGAGTAGATAAAATGGGGGTAGTAACTCTGAGCAAACTTATCGATTATTTGCTGACTTCTAATTGATTTTTGTGGGTGTGTTGAGCTACTTTAACACACCCTACCGATGGATGTTATAATAATGGAAGATCAGGAAAAAATCCCGATCCGATAGCGGGCAAAGATTAACTAAGTAGGTAGGTGTTAAAAATTGTCAGACACCCCCCTTATCAAGGGGGGCAGGGGGGATCCCCCCGCCTATCGGCACCCCCCTTAATAAGGGGGGCAGGGGAGATCAAGGGCAAAATCTATCTTCTATTTAATTAGAAACACTTACCTAGAAGACGGGTGAAAAGAGAAAAATTATGATAATTACCCCAGTAATAGCTGCTTCTTTAACAATTCCTCCCCTAGAAAACGGCGATAAATTAACTCGATGGGAATTTGAACGACGTTATCAAGGGATGCCCCATCTCAAAAAAGCGGAATTAATTGAAGGAATCGTTTATATGGCATCTCCCCTTAGATTTGAAAGTCACGCCGAGCCTCATGCTAATATGATCGGATGGTTAGCTCTCTATAAAGCGGCGACTCCCGGTGTTAGATTGGGTGATAATGCCACCGTGAGATTAGATATTGACAACGAACCCCAACCGGATGCCCTATTAAGAATTGACAAGGGGGGACAATCGACAATTAGTCAAGATGATTATGTAGAAGGAGCGCCGGAATTAATTGTCGAAATTGCCGCTTCTAGTGCTTCCTACGATGTTCATCAAAAATTAAATGTTTACCGTCGCAATCAAGTCCAAGAATACCTAGTC